>JBJOHQ010000146.1:0-4846 GCA_046047595.1 Planctomycetota bacterium
TTGAAACGAACAAGCCCGAGACTCGACATGGATCGTCGTGTGGAAGGCTGCAAAGGAACGCCGGCAACGGTGTGTGGGTGGCAGAGGCGCAAGGATGCGCCCGAGCGCGGACGTTGAGGCAACGGCCGAAATCCTGCAAAATCCTGCACCGAGATCCTGCACCACGGGTGCGTGCAGGATGTTCTCGAGATTCGTTTCCGCTGAGCCAAGGACGGCTCGGCAGTTGACGGGATCGACAAGGATCGTCGAACCCCGCGACCTGCGATTCCGACCCGAAAGGGCCGGACTCGCTTTCAGAAGGGTGGCTGCTTGCCCGCCCGCAGGCAACCAACGAATACGCGCGCCGATTGGCGCGCGTGTTTGTTTTTGAGTTGTCGCTCAGTCGTCGCCCAGTTGTGGCTCAGTTGTGGCTCGAGGCGGATCAACCGCCTTCGTTCGCTGGACGGATCGTTCCGATCACGTTGCGTCCATCGGCGTCGGGTTGCTGATTCCCGTTGGCAAGGATCTGATCGGCGACTTCGCGGCGGTGGACTTCGACCGTGCGCGGGAAATCAAACGCGACACGGACACGATCGCCTTTGATCGCCACGATACGAACAACACCCATCGGAGACGATGGATCACCGATGACGACTTCTTCACCTTCGCGGCGTGTGATGACGAGCATGTTGGGGACCTCCTGCCCAGGCGTTGGCCTGTCTGCCACATGGCTGACCGCGAAAGACTAACCGACCAACCCGCTCGAAGGAAGCGTGAGCATGAGAGTTTCGAAGCGCAATTCCTGCCGACGCAGGAGTTTGGGGCGCGGTCGGCGGGCAGACCGTTAGAGCGCGGCGCTTGAAGGCACCGCCTCCACACGAATGGACGGTCCGAGTTCGGCGCGAAGCGTGCGTTCGATGCCGTGATGGAGCGTTTGGTTGGCCGAGGGGCAGCCGACGCAGGCTCCGAGGAGGCGAATCCGGACGAGTCCGGCCGGGTCGGCTGACACGAGTTCGATGTCCCCACCGTCGGCTTGGACCGACGGCCGAATCAGCGCCAACAGCCGCTCAACGTCCCTTTGAAACGCGCCGCGGCCGACTTGGTCGGCTGCAGTTGGCAAGGAGGATGCGCTATTCGTTCCTTCCATGAAGGGACGATGATACGGTCTCGCTCGCAATCTGCGAGTCGCCTCCTATGCCGAAATTCACTCCTGCCTCCAGCACGCTCCAATCGTCCTCCCGCCGGTTCTTGGTGCCTCGTGTCCGGTCCATGGCGTGGACGGCGGGATCCACGATCTGCGCGCTCTCCCTGGCGAGTGCGGTGCTCCTTGCGGGCTGCCGCGGTGGGCCCGAGAGCGTCGAGAATCCTGCCGAAGTGCTTTCTCGGACGGGTCAATCGCGCGAGCGCTACTTCGATGCGTTGGAAGCTGCGCGCATACGAGGCGTTGATGCCCCGACGAAGGCTGCGCTTCGGCGGATGGTCGCAGCAGACGGCTATGCGATCGACGCACGTGTCATGGCGTTTGATCTCCTTCTCGACACCGATCGTGCGGCACTTGTCGAGGCGATGGGCAACAGTCTTCCGCGCATGGGTGACGTGGCGTGGCGCGAACGCGCGTGCGAACTGATTGGTGAACGCAAAGTCGAAGAGCTTGTTCCCGCACTGATTCGCTCGTGGGCGAACCCAGCGCCGGGTATGGATCCAACGAAGCCGCGTCCTGAGCGCGTCGCGATCGCGGCGATCGTCGGCGAGGATCAGATCGGTGCGACGCTCATTCGCACCATGCGCGAGTCGAGCCCAACGACGCAGGCGAACTTGCGCGCGCGTTGTTGGGAACTCTTGATGAAACTTGGTGACGCGCCGCAGTTGCGCGCGATGCTTGCAAATCCCGATGCCACACGCGGCGATGGAATGCTCATCGATCTCGCGCGCGTTTCGAGCGAACTCGGCGTCCTTCCTGTGACGCGCGAAGAGATCCTTTGGTCGCGCGAACTCTGCGAGCCAGCGCGCGCGGATTTCTTCGTCGAAGCGCGCGAAGCATTGGCGAAACTGCCACAGGACCGCCGTGAATCGCTTGAAATTCGAGCGATTCCGATGGTGGTGGCGTGTGCGAAGCGACGTCCCGATCTCCTCACGGCAACCGACGCGGTCATCTTTGATGAAGTCGCGCGTCGCATCGCTGGGCGTCGCAAGGCTTCACCTGATTTCACCGGATACGGCAACGGTTTTACCGAGAGCCTCGCGCAACAGCGCGATGTACTCGTTTGGTCGGATCTTGCCGCGATGGCTCTGGCGCTCGACATGCTCGCGGAGCCTGCGTTGTGCACGCATCTCTTCGAACAGGCCGATCGTGATCGTGAAGATCGCACCACGGAGTATGGCGGCGTGCTTGGGCTCGACGATGCAGGTCGCGCGGAACTTCTCGAGTTTCCGCCGCGTTCGAAGGCAAGTGACGTACGATTTGAAAGCCCGCAAGCGCTCTTCGATGCGCTCTACACGCGCCAGTTTCATTACCACAATCACACGCAGAAGTACGACAACGCGGATTACGCCGGACCGCATCTCGGTGACTTCACCTTCGCCGAGAGCACGCGCTGTAACGGGCTCGTTTTCACGTTCCTTTCCGCAGATCTTCTCGGTGTCGACTTCTATCGACACGGGAATGTCGTCGTTGATCTCGGCGCGATTGAGCGTCCGCAGGGATAAGTTCGCGTGCAACTAGCGATCATCGTTCAACTCTTCGTCGCGCTTCTCTCAGGAGAGATCGCGGGAACACTTGCGTTTCCCGCGTGGATTGGTGCGATCGCGGTTGTGTTCGCGCCGCTCTCGGTGCTTGTGGTGGGCTCATGGAAGGTGCGACGCGCATTACGCGCGATGGATCGCATGGAAACAGCAGCGGTGGATGCGCTTTTTGCGTGGATGCCGCGGACTCCGTGGCTCGCGACGATGTGGATTGTGATCGCCGCGGCGAGCGAACTTCCAACGGAACTCATTGCGCGTGGCGGCATCGCGGCGAGTGCGAGTGTGTTGTTCTCTGCAGGTATTACTGCAGCGTTGGTCGCATCATTTGTGCTCTATCCAGTCGAGCGTCGGGTGCGCGAGAGTTCGGTCGTGCGAACGCTCGATGCGGGTCATGCAGTGCATCCGATGCCTTCGCGTCTTGGTTACGTTTGGGCGCAGGCGCGTGCGGGGCTCGTGCCGTTCGTCGTGCCGTTGATCGTTCCGCTTGTGTGTGGTGAAATCGCGGCGCGCGTTGCTTTCGTGTACAGCTCGACCGATCCAGAAACGTGGCGACTTGTTGGGATGATTGCTGCGGCAGCGGCGCTTGTCGTGTTGGTTCCGCTCATCGTTCCGCCAATTCTTGGGCTCAAACGTCTCGCACCAGGACCGCTGCGCGATGAACTCGAGCAACTTGCGCGTGAAGCGCGCGTGGGCGTTTCGGAAATTTGGGTTTGGCCGACGCAAGGTCTTGTCGCGAATGCCGCCGTGATGGGACTTTTTCCACGCCTTCGCTGCGTAATGCTGTCCGACACGTTGCTTGAGTTCATGCCGCGCCAACAAGTTCTCGCCGTCATGGCGCACGAACTCGGCCACGTTGCTCGCCGACACTTGGTTTGGATGGTGGCTGTGATCAGTGCGTGCTGGACGCTCGCGGGGCTGATCGCTGATCCGCTTGCACAGGCGATTTTCTTCGAGCTTTCTGTTGGTGGGACCGATGCGGAAATTGCGGCGTTGGCGCGTTGGCTCGCGCTTGCCCGCGATGCGCTCATCGTGGTCGCTGCGTTGTGGATGTTTGGTTGGTCGAGCCGTCGCTTCGAACGACAGGCAGACACCTACGCGGTGCAAGTTTTGAGTGCGCGCGATGGTTCGACGGAGGCAACGCCAGCGGCGGTTGACGCCATGGTTGGTGCGCTTGGATCGGTCGCGTTCCTGAATCACGTTCCGCGGGCGAGGCCGAGTTGGCGACACGGTTCGATCCAATGGCGACAGGAATATCTGCGAACGCTCCTTGGGCGTTCACACGCAAATTTGCCGATCGATCGGCTCGTTGCGTGGCTTCGTTGGTCGGCACTTTTCTTGGTGTTGCTCGCGCTTCTCGTTCCGCGCATGACTTCGGTGTCGTGGTGATCGCGCGCTGCTCGCGCATCGGTACACTCGCTGCATGCGCTTTACGAAGATGCACGGCATTGGCAACGATTACGTTTACATCGATGGCACCGGCGAGGTGGAGTTTGATTTCGCACGCGCTGCACGCATCGTGAGTGATCGGCATTTCGCGATTGGAAGCGACGGACTGATCGCGGTCTGCGCGCCGACTCTTGCTGCGGCAGACGTGCGCATGCGTATGTTCAACGCCGATGGCAGCGAAGGTGAGATGTGTGGCAATGGCATTCGATGCGTGGCGAAGTTTGCGATTGACCGTGGAATTGCCTCGGCGAATCCGCTGCGGATTGAAACCGGTCGCGGCATTTTGGAGGTCGCTTGGAAACGCGGTCGCGATGGACGTGTTTCTGAAGCGACCGTCGAGATGGGTGCGCCGATTCTCGAGCATGCGCGGATTCCCGCACGGATTGAGGGTGTTTCTTCGGATGCGCGCGTCGTCGCACACCGCGTTGATCTCACGCGTTGGGGCGCAAGCGATTGGTGGAGCGCCGCAGGTGTTGAGCCCCACGTCACGCTTGTCTCCATGGGCAATCCGCATGCAATCTTCTGTTGCGCGGACCCGTGGAAAGTGTCGCTTGCGGAAATCGGCCCACGCATCGAACGCGACGCGTGGTTTCCCGCACGCATCAATGTGCATTTCGTTCGCTATGGACCTGCGCGCAACGAGGCGTTGATGCGCACATGGGAACGCGGATCTGGAATC
>JBJOHQ010000147.1:0-9258 GCA_046047595.1 Planctomycetota bacterium
TCGCGCAGACGAGGACGAGTTCTGCGAAAGCGTGCTTGAGTGGTCGCCGACCGCGGGTGCGTGATCGCTGAACCACTTAGGCGATCAAACCATCAACCACCGTGCCATGCACGTCGGTGAGTCGGTATTGCCTGCCCTGATGTCGATAGGTCAAGCGTTCGTGGTCAATGCCACAAAGTCGCAAGATCGTCGCTTGCATGTCGTGGATATGAACAGGGTCACGCGCGATGTTCCAACCAAAGTCGTCGGTCGCGCCGTGGACATGCCCCGCGCGTACACCGCCGCCCGCCATCCACATCGAGTAGGCGCGACCGAAGTGATCGCGTCCTGTCGGATTCGCAGCATCACCTTGCCCGAAAGGAGTACGCCCAAACTCGCCGCACCAAATCACGAGTGTGTCTTCGAGAAGACCCCGCTGTTTCAAATCGCGCACGAGCGCTGCACTCGCCTGATCAGTATCACGGCACTGCACCGCAAGATGCGAATGGAGGTTTCCATGTTGATCCCAACCTGAGTGCATCAGTTGCACGAAACGCACGCCGCGTTCGGCGAGGCGCCGCGCAATAAGACAGTTGTTCGCGTACGAACCAGGAACCAGCGCGTCGGGACCATACATTTCGATGACCGACTTTGGCTCGTTGGAGAAGTCCTCGTTCGAAAAGCGAAGAAGGTCGGGAACGCTCGCCTGCATACGAAACGCCATCTCGTACTGCGCCACGCGCGTGTCGATCGCAGCGTGATGACCCGTCGTTGCGGCGCGCAGCCGGTTGAGATCCGCGATTCCCGCGAGAAGCGCACGCCGCGACTCGCGCGAAACACCATCGGGGTTGGAGATGTACGGGACAGGGTCCGCGCCTGGACGAAAGCGAACCCCTTGATGTCGACCGGGCAGAAACCCGTTCGACCAGTAGTGCTCGTAGAAGAGTTGTCCGCAACTCTTCTCACGATCGGACGAAGTTAGGACTACAAAACTCGGCAAATCTTCACACGCGGTTCCAAGCCCATACGCAAGCCACGATCCCATCGCGGGTCGCCCCGGTTGCTGCGATCCGGTCATGAAGAACGTCACACCCGGTGAGTGGTTCACGGCCTCCGTGTGCATTGAACGAACAAGGCAAATCTCATCGGCGATCCCACCGATATGTGGAAGGAGTTCACTGATCTCAGTTCCCGACGCTCCACACTTCCGAAATGGCTTGATCGCCGGAAGCGCCGGCCACTTCGCGTATCCAGACGACATCGTGGAGAGGCGTGTCGCGCCACGAATCGATTCGGGGATGTCGGTTCCGGCGTAACGCGCGAGCGCGGGCTTCGGATCAAAGAGGTCAACGTGCGACGGACCACCGCCCTGCCAGAGACAGATGATGCGCTTCGCCCGCGCGGCGAAATGGGGAAGATCTGCGAGACCGCTCGAATTGAGACCGCTCGAATTGAGACCATTCGCACTGAGACCGCTCGCGTCAGCGCCCGCAAGCCTTGCGCCGGAGGCACCCGCCGCGGCTTCGCGCGAGATCAGCGATGCAAGAGCGATGCCGCCGATCCCATGGAACGACGAGCGCAAGAAGTGGCGTCGGGTGGCGTCCACAGGCGATCGCCCGTCGCCCTCCGCGGGCGGTGCGTCGAATGAACCATCACCATGCGCAGCGTCATTCACGGGTCATCGCCTCATCAAGATTCAAGATCGCAAGACACGCCGCTGCGAGTCCAGCGTCGGTAGCCCGCGAGGTCGCGACCGTTTGATCGGTCGCGCTGGAAAGCTGATCGCGCTGATCCTCCAGAATCTGTGTTTCGAGCAACATCACCAAGCGCTCGACTTCGCGCTCATTCGGCACACGGCCCGTCACCAACTTGAATGCACGCGCGACTCGCGCACCGTCGCTCGACGACTCCGCCGACACACGCGCCGCGAGCGCCCGCGCTGCCTCGGTCCATGTCGGGTCGTTCAGCATCGTGAGCGCATGCAGCGGCGAAGTCGTCACCGCAACGCGCACGGTACAACGCTGTCGCTGCGACGCATCGAACATGTTCGCGGGCGCGATCGTCCGGCGCCAGAAGGTGTAGAGACTGCGACGATGCGCGTCATCACCCGACGACGTTGGATACGTGAAATCGCGCTCCTTCGTGATCGCAAGCGGCTCCCACACATTCGCCGGTTGCACCGGATAGACAGGCGCGCCGCCGACTTTCTCGACAAGGAGCCCGCTCGTCGCGAGCGCGACATCACGCAAGACCATCGCGGGCAAGCGAAATCGCGGCGCGCGCGCGAGCAAGCGATTCTCAGGATCGCGCTCAAGAAGCGTGGCATCCACGGTGCTCGACTGTCGATACGCGCGACTCGTCACGATCAGCCGATGCAATCGCTTCATGCTCCAGCCATCCTCGCGGAGTCGAACCGCGAGCGTATCGAGAACATCTTGATAGATCGGTCGATCGCCTTGGACGCCAAAATCTTCCGGTGTTCGAACCAGTCCTTCACCGAAAAACGTCTGCCACGCGCGATTCACCGCAACGCGAGCGGTCAGGGGGTTCGCCTCATCGAACAGCCAGCGCGCGAGTCCAAGTCGGCTCGGCGGCGCACCTTCGGGCAGCGGAGGCAGGAACGAAGGCGTCGCGAATGTCACGCGCTCGAGCGGCGACAAATACTCACCACGCGAAAGAATGCGTGTTTCGCGCGGCGCATCATCCGACATCGTCATCACACGCGGCCACTCCTCACGCATGAATCGATCGAGTTCGCCTTTCGCGCGTTCGCGCTCAGGTGCGGTTTGTGCCGTTTGATCCGAGGCCCCCGCTGCGGCCACCGCAGCCTCAAGCTCACCACGTCGAAGTCGTTGCGCTTCGTTCGCAGGCTCGATCCAAGGTCGCGCGAGGCGGAACCGACCATCCGCGTGATCGACAATGCCAGATTCCGGCACGCGATTGAATGCGTCAAGCAACGCGTAGTAATCGCGCTGCGTGACGGGGTCATATTTGTGATCGTGGCACTGCGCACACGAGACCGTCAAACCAAGCCACGTGGTCGCCGTCGCGTCAACACGATCGAACAACGCAATCCAGCGATTCTCTTCAGGGATCGCACCACCCTCTCCATTCAAGAGATGATTGCGAAGAAACGCGGTCGCGAGACGCGACTGATCGTTCGCATTCGGAATCAAATCGCCCGCCAGCATTTCGGTCGAAAGTTGATCGAACGGAACATCTCGATTCAAACTCTCGACGAGCCAGTCGCGCCACATCCATTGAAAGGTGTCGCCATCTTGCTGAAACCCGTTCGAGTCGGCATATCGCGCGGCGTCCAACCACGGCAACGCTTGCTTCTCGCCGTATCGCGGACTCGCAAGCAATCGATCGACCACGCGTTCGTACGCGTCACTTCGCTCGTCGGCAACGAACGCATCGATCTCCGCCTCCGATGGCGGAAGGCCAGTCAAATCGAGCGTCACGCGGCGCAAGAGCGTCACACGATCGGCCTCTGGCGAAAATCGAAGACCCTCGTTTTTCAGCCGTGCCCCGATGAGGTCGTCAATCGGATGCTGGCCGTCCCCACCATGCGTCGCACGCGGCGGAACAAATGCCCAATGCGGCTCGTAGCGCGCACCTTGCGCGATCCAGCGTTCGAGGAGCGCGCGCTCACGATCGTCGAGCGACCGATGCGAGGACGGCGGCGGCATCATGCCGCTCGCATCCGTCGATCGAATCCGCTCGACCAACACACTTCGCTTCGGCTGCCACGGGACGATCGCGCCGGAAGACACCGCAGTCGCGCGTTCATCGAGTCGAAGATCACCCTTCCGCTGCGCGCTGTCAACGCCGTGACAGTGGTAGCACTTCTCCGACAGAATCGGCCGAATCTCGCGGTCAAACGAGATGTGCTCGACGCGTGCGCTTTCGAACGATGCTCCGCCCCGCGGAAGACGACCGCGATCAAGTGCGCCCCTCAACGCGATCGAGAGCCCGACAGCAAGTACGGGGGCGAAAAGAAGAGCGCTGGTCACGCGCGGTGACATCCTCGAAGTGTGGCACATTTCTGCGCCCGCGCAAGGAGCCGTCGCGAACACGCGCACGTGCAGCGCCCGCATCCATGCAGCGGCGATAGCCCAGATACCCGCACGAGCGAACTCGTCGCGATTCCGCCTACCGAAACTTGCGCCTCGACGCTTTTCTCGACTCTCGTGAACAACGCTCGTACACGAATTTTTGTGCGCTGTGCATCCAAACGGGGTGACCACAACGAAACCTGCGCGCACGTGATGAGTCTCATCACGGCCACTTTCAAGACTTTTACTTTTCGAGTTGACGAGGTGGATCTCGCAAACGCCCGCGTGGGCGAGGCGATGTCATTCACGCTCAAGCATTCCAAGGGAACCTCATGCTCTCGACCATTTTCGCTGCTGCTCTTCTCGCCTCCGCTCCTGCCCCGTACGTCGCAACTGTGCCTGCCGCTGATGCGACGATCGTTGAAACCGCTGTTGCCGCCGGCAACTTCAAGACGCTCGTCGCTGCAGTGCAAGCGGCCGAACTCGTCGACACGCTCAACGGCAAGGGCCCGTTCACGGTCTTCGCTCCAACCGACGAAGCGTTCGCGAAGCTTCCTGCTGGCACGCTTGAAATGCTCTTGAAGCCAGAAAACAAGGCGAAGCTCGCCGCGATCCTGACCTATCACGTTGTGCCAGGCACCGTGAAGGCTGCCGACGTCGTCAAGTTGAAGAACGCAGGAACCGTGCAAGGTCAGCGCGTTGATATCAAGGTTGACGGAAGCAAGGTTATGGTTGATGGCGCGAACGTCGTCGCAACCGATGTCGCGTGCTCGAACGGCGTCATCCACGTCATCGATGCCGTGGTTCTGCCAGTCGACGGCACGATCGTCGATGTCGCTGCGAAGAACGGTTCGTTCAACACGCTCGTCGCTGCAGTCAAGGCTGCTGGTCTCGTCGAGACGCTCTCGGGCAAGGGCCCATTCACCGTGCTCGCCCCAACCGACGCGGCCTTCGCGAAGCTTCCTGCCGGCACGCTTGAAATGCTCCTGAAGCCAGAAAATAAGAAGCAACTCGTCGACATCCTCACCTACCACGTCGTCCCCGGTGTGGCCGCGTACAGCGATCAGGTCGTCAAGATGAGCCAAGTCCCAACCGTCCTCGGCACGCCGATCAACGTCACGGTGACCGACGGTAAGGTTCGCCTCAACGACTCGAACGTCGTCGCAACCGACGTCGAAGCGTCGAACGGCGTGATCCACGTCGTTGACACCGTCATTCTC
Source organism: Planctomycetota bacterium (assembly GCA_046047595.1). Lineage (GTDB taxonomy): Bacteria > Planctomycetota > Phycisphaerae > Phycisphaerales > SM1A02 > QWPT01. The sequence goes on from JBJOHQ010000147.1 coordinate 5,258, forward strand.
CCGATGGTGTCGGCGAAGAAGACTGCCGACGCATCGACGAACAACTGAATTGGCCAAACTGCATTGGCCAGCTTGCATGGAATGGGATTGACTCCTCTGAGCCGAGGTTCAATCCGCATCACACACGCCCCTCTTCGGAGGGGCGTGTTGTTTTTCACCTCGAAAGCGGAATGTTTCGCCACCGCACTCACTTGATGCGCCGCGCGACAACGACCATCGCTCCCCATCCCGTACCATCGCACCATGCTCTCGATCGACCTCGGGCCTCGCGTCGAACTCTTGCGCTCGCTCGCTGATCGCGCGGACGAAATCGCGTTGACACACTTTCAACGCGCAGAACTCGTGACGAAGACGAAAGCGGATGCATCGCCGGTGACCGAAGCAGACATCGCCATTGAAACGGCACTGCGCGAGATGATTCGACGCGCGTTTCCCACCGACAGTTTGCTCGGGGAAGAGCATGGGGAAGAGCATGGGGACAAAAACCACGAACTCCCCGCGAACGATCGAGCCAACCAAATCAGCCGAGGCACCTTCCGCTGGATTCTCGATCCAATCGACGGAACCGTGAGTTTCGCAAACGGCGTCCCGCTGTTCGGAACGCTCATCGGACTCGAGCATGAAGTTCGCGGCGCGCGCGAGATCGTCGCGGGCGTCTGCTCAATGCCCGCGCTCGGCGAGCGACTCTCGGCCGCGCGCGGACTCGGTGCGACGTGGAAGCGTGCTGGCCGGGCATCAACTCCCGCGCGCGTTCGGCCCTGCGCGCGACTCGCCGACGCGCTCGTCTGCACGACAGGACTTGAGTACTTCGAACGGAACCACACCACCGACGCACTCGTGCGCGTGGCGCGTGCCGCGGGGCGCGTGCGCGGCTTCAGCGATTGTTACGGCGGCATGCTCGTCGCCACGGGGCGCGCTGACGCGTGGTTCGATCCCGTCATGAATCCGTGGGACTCAGGGCCTTTCCCCGTGATTTTCGCCGAGGCTGGCGGAGTCTTCACCGACTGGCACGGCCGCGAAGATGTCCGCGGAGGCAGCGCCGTCGCCGCGGGTGCGGCGGTCCATGCGGAAATGCTTGCGCTCCTTCGCTGACGCTCACTCAACTCTTCGCGAGTTGATCCCACTCGGGGCCAAACGCAAAGTCGTAGTTCTTCCATCGCCCAATCGACGAGCGATTGATCTTGCGTCGCACCTGTTCGAAACTCAACGTAAGCACCGTGCGGCGATTCTCTTCAGGCGCGAGCACGGCCGGATCAAACGGCAGGCCCATCACATCGAGCGCGCGACGAATCTCGCGCTCAGGATGATCGACGAGATCCTCGTACGAAATCGAAACCGCGCGCAAACCGAGCACGTCGATCGCGCGACGCACGATGCGACGCTCAAGCTCGATGATGCGACGAATCTGCGATAGATCCGCGGTGAAACCCCACGACTTCGGATGGAAGTTTGAAACGTGCATGCTGATCGCGCAGTCGCGCGGATCGCGCTCGATGTGGAGATAGACCGCGCTCGGCAACACCGTCGCGAGCGCTGACAGCACGCGCCATTGATGAAGCGCCTTGTCGAACGTCCACGTTGCGCCCGCGCGGCGACGCGCATGCGCGCCCTCGAGATAGTCACCTGCGAGGCGCGCCGCGTCGGCAGCGGTCAACGAGCGCAGATTGCGCGGCCAGAGCCCAAGCCCGATGAGCGACTCGCGCAGCGCGAACGTTCCTTCGTATTCACCAATCCCCGAAATCGCTGGATGACGATCGAGCATCTGCTCAAGCAGCGTTGTGCCGCTGCGAGGAAGCCCAACGACGAACGCAGTCCCCTCAACAGCCGGCCCCTTCGGTGGACACCACGCGGCCCCCTTCTCGAGGAGCTGCTCCTGTTCAAAAAGTTCCGCTTCGACTTCACCCAAATCAAAGCGCGGCGTTGTCTCGCGATGAATCCACTGCGCCAAATCAAACGCTTCGCGATAGCGCCCTTCCGCATCGAGATGTCGCACCGCTTCGAAACCAGCAATGCGCTTCAGAAGCGGCGACCGCGCCCCGCGCGCCGTGCGCGTCAAATCGTCGATGGCGCGTGCACGATCAACGCGCGCAGTCGCATGCGCCGTGAAGACCGCCGCGCGCTCGTCGGTCGTCCACGCGCCACCAGCTTCGACGAACGCATCCAATTCCTCGCGCCGACCCGCGCGATGCATGGCCTCGGCGAGGGCGAAAGAAACTTCGACAGCATTCGCAGGCCGCGCCTCGAGCAACTTTCGCAATCGGTCAATCGCCTGCGCACTCTGCCCCAAGCGATGCTCCAGAATCCCCTTCATAAGGTTGAGATTCGGATCCGACGGCGCGACGCGCAGCCCGCGATCAGCGACTTCCGCCGCCTTCGCAAGCCGACCCGTCGGAAGGAGCGCGCGCGCCACGGCGCTGTAGCCAGCGGGCAACTTCGGAAAACGCGCAATGAGCCGATTGCCAACCTCGACGGCCTCGGCAAAGCGCTGCTGCCCGAGTAAGCGATCAACTTCGGCGATCTCAGGCGGTTCGTTGGAGCGCGTCGGCTTCATGCGTGAGTTCTGTGGCGCGTTTAGGCGCGCGATGAGTCGAGCGCGTCCCACGACGCGTCAAAGGCCGAAGCGTACTTCTTCCAGCGACCAATCGCCGACGTGTTGATCGGGCGACGCACCTGTTCGAAACTGAGCGTGAGCACGGTTCGACGGTTTTCTTCGGGTGCAAGGACGCATGGGTCGAACGGTAGGTCAAGAAACGCGAGCACTTTCCGAATGACCGCCTCGGGTTCAGCGACAAGTTCCTCGTAACGAATCTTGATCGCCCGCAGCCCGAGGACTGCAATCGCACGCGGAACCAGCGCGCGTTCGAGTTCGATGACGCGACGGATCGACGCAAGATCCGCCGTAAAGCCCCACGACTTTGGATGGAAGTTCGAGAGGTGCATGCTGATCGCGCAATCGCGCGCATCGCGCTCGATCTGAACGAACGCCGCGCCAGGTAGCACGAGTCCAAGCGCGGGAAGTAACCGCCACTGATAGAGCGACTTGTCGAACGTCCACGGAGCGGCGTTCGCAGTCCCGCGCCCGCGGCGGCGTGCGTCGGCGCCTTCGAGATAGACCCGCGCAAGTTTGGACGCGACATCCGCCGAGGTTTCCGACAATCGGTCGGGCCACGCGCCAAGTCCCAATGTGCCAGGTCCCAACGCCCCATGCGCCGCGAGCCCCTGCCTGATCTCCCACGTCCCCTCGTATTCACCGATCCCCGAAATCGCAGGGTGGCGATCGAGCATTTGTTCCAACAACGTGGTGCCGCTGCGCGGGAGCCCGACGACGAGTGCCGTGTTCTCAACAGTCGGTACGCCCGCAATGTTCGCGGGTAACGCACCCCGTTCCACATCATCGAGGAACCGATGCATCGCCTCAAACTCGCGTTCCATCGACGCCATGTCGAAGCGCGGCGTCGTCTCCCGATGCACGTTGGAAGCGACCGCGAGCGCCTCGGCGTATCGCCCATCCGCGTCAAGGAGTCGCACCGCTTCGAAGCCCGCGATGCGCTTGAGCGTGGGATGCGAGGCGCCCCGGAACGTCTTAAGCAGCGCGTCGACTGCTGCACGCCGATTTGCGCGAGCCTCGAGACGGGCGCGAAAAAGCGCCGCCCGCGGGTCGGAGAGCCAACTCTCGCCCTTGGCAAGAAACTCCTCCAACTCGTCGGCACGGCCAGCTCGGTGCAATGCCTCCGCGAGCGCGACAGAAGCCTCCACGACATTGGGCGGCCGACGGTCAATCAACTTCCGAAGTCGCGCGATCGCCTCTTCCGAACGACCGAGCCGGTGGTCGCAGACAGCCCGAAGCAACTGCAACGGCGGGTTCTGATGTTGAATCTCGAGTGCACGGTCCACCGCATCCGCCGATTGCTGCAATCGTCCGACCGCGAAGTGGATGCGCGCGAGAACGTCGTAGGGTCGCCAGTCCCGCGGAGAGGCCGCCGCCCACGCTTCCGCGCAGG
>JBJOHQ010000148.1:0-6213 GCA_046047595.1 Planctomycetota bacterium
CGAAGAATGTGCCACCGAGCGTCCGACTGCCGAAAGAATGACTGCGCGCCTCCTCGGAGGCGAGCCCTCACCCAAAATCGCTCTCACCGGAGAACCCGCTATGACAACCACTCGACGTTCGATGCTGCGGCTGCGTCCCACCACAAAGGCCATGACGAAAGCCACGACCAAAGCCACGACCAAAGCCACGACCAAAGCCACGACCAAAGCCACGACCAAAGCCATGACCGCCGCCATGACAGCGATGGCCCTGACTTCAACGTCTTGGGGAGAAAGCACAACGCGCATCGCGCCATGCGAATGGCTGCATGCGGGAGTCGCGGTCGCGGTGTTCCAAGACGGGACTGCCCCAACGCCCCCCGCGAAGGAAACGCCCGCCGCCGATCCTTCCGCGCCACCGACGGCGCCGGAAGATGTGCTGCGTGGACCGAAGGTTCCCGACGTTGATGTCAAGAGCAATCGACCGTTCGTCGAGGGTGCGAAAGATGGCGAGAAGTTGTCGAAGCCCGTGCTCGAGCAACGCGTCTATTTCCGCGCGATCGATCTCATGGGTTTCGAAGGTGATCTGAAAGAGAAGGTCAACGCGTTGCGAAGTGCATTTGTTGATCGCGTCACGGCGTACAACAAAGTCGCGCAAGCGAAGCGTGCAGAACTCGAAGCCGCGCGCAAGAAGGCCGATCCGACGAAGCCGCCGAGCGAAGAATTCAAGCGCGAGATGAACAAGATTGAGGCGGAACGCCCGAAACTTGCGGAGTTGCAAAAAGAAGTGAAGGCCTTGCTTGGCGAAGAAACTGGTGCACTGCTCGACAAGAAGTTCGCCGAAGAGTTGAAGCGCGTGCGCGCTGAACAAACGAGGCAGACTGAAGAGGCACGCAAGAAGAAGCGCGCCGAACTCGAAGAGCAGAAGAAGCAAGCCGCGGAAGGGAAGTCGAAGGACGGAACTCCTTCAAATGAGAATGATGACGGCGAAATGAAGCCGAATGTGTGAGCCAACAACCGCGCGGCATGCAATGCGCGCAAGACAACAAGCGTAGAAGCGAATGTAGGAACAAACCTACAAACAGGCCTGCAAGCAAGCCTCCAAGCAAGCCAACAAGCAAGCCAGCAAGCAAGCCAACAACTGAGCATCGAAACAAAGAAGCCCCGCATGCGCGGGGCTTCTTTCATTGCTCAAGATTGCCGTGTCGAGGCGTCGTGCCGAGACGCCGTGTTGATCGCAGCGAAACTACGACGAAATCAACCGCCGCCAAAGACGCGCACGTCGTCGTATTCCGCCACAACGTACGGGCCAGTTGGGTTCGAGCCACCGCTGACAAGGTCATACTTTGGCGAAGTTTGCGTGCCAAGTCCGTCGTATTGCGAGAAGAAGATTCCATCGCGGCCCGCGGAGATGATCGCGAATGCTCCGCGTGGCGCGGAGTTGGCGAGAATCTGCGCGGAGGTGCCAGTCGGTGCACCAAAGCTTGGATTACGAAGGATCTGCGCGAGTGTGGCGCTGCGATTTGCTTGGGTGGTCAAGCGGAACACGCTCACATCTTGATTGCGGCCGAGTTCGCCCAATTCGCCCGACATGAGATAAGGGTTTGCGCCCTGATAGGCGAACACGGCGTCTGCCAAGCTTTCCGCAGGTGAACCGCCAGCGACAAAGACCGCGCCTTGCGGGCGAAGTTGGCGGTAGTAGAGCACTGGCTGGCCCCATGCATCGAGGAGGTCAGGCAGCTTCAATGGATCGCTGACATATGGATCCTCGTTGCCCGCGCTCGTCAAGAACTGACCCTTCGCAGGCAGGAGATCACTCGCCTTTGGCGAGAAGAATGACTTGTACTGCGTGCCTCGGATACGCGGGCCTTCACCGAGTTTCGAAGCGTTGACGCGGATCTTGAACTGGCCGGTCGTCGCGTTTCCGAAGGTCAGCTCAGTCCAACTGCTGTACGGCGCTTGGTTGTAGAGCGGATCGTCTTCAGGAATTCCGCCACCGCAAAGGTGCAGGAGTGCATTCTCGGTGCCTGAGATTTGCGGCGTGTCGGTCGAGTTCAGGATCGCTTCCGGAACGATGCCCGGGTAGAAGCCGAACTGCTGATAGAAGGTTTCACAGGCCTTCGAGAACTCCTGCAGGAGATTCTCGGTTTGTGTCTTGCGAGCGCGATCTTGGACGCGGCTGAGCGCGGGCAACAGGATGCCAATCAAGAGCGCGATGATGCCGATGACGACAAGCATCTCGGTGAGCGAGAAACCGCGAGGCCGTCGCGCAGACACCTCATGCGAGAAACGCGGCGCGTGTTTGGGAAGCGCGTGGTTGGAAAGCGAGTGGTTCCGAAGCCGGGAGATTCGAGGCATGATGAGATCCTAACCGAAGGACTTTGCGGATCGCAGCCGGAAGTGCGGCTCAACCGACGGTCCCGCCATGCAGAGTTTCGCGGGAGCGGGCCGATCGGTCACCCACGACCACGGTTTTGAGCCGCAATTCAATCAATAGACACGTTGACAAGTGCGGGGATAGGTGCGGGGATAGGCGCGCGGATGGGCGTGCGGATGGGTGAGTTCGCGCGCAGTCGGGGACGGCAGGGGCTCTGTGGTTACGAGCGCAACGGCCCGATCTGTCGCAGCGCTTCAAAGCCCGCAATAGCGACCGCGGTCGCAAGGTTCAGGCTTCGAACCCCGTCGCCACCTGGCATTGGGATCGAGACAAGGCGATCTGCCCCGTGCGCCGAGGCAACCCACGAGGAAATCTCTGGCCCGAAGCCCGCAGATTCCTTCCCGAAGAGGAGGTAGTCGCCGTGGTGAAACGTCGCGTCGAAATGGGTCTTCGGCACGCGTGCGGAGAACCCCCACAATCGGCCCTTCGCGGGATTCTCCGCGGCGAGGAAGGCATCCCACGAGGAATGCTCCACGCAGTCGACGAGATGCCAATAGTCGAGCCCAGCGCGACGCCGCGCTTTCTCGTCCATGTCGAAACCAATCGGATGAATGATGTGGAGGCGAGCGCCAAGAGCGGCGGCGGTGCGCCCGATGTTTCCCGTGTTATTCGGGATCTCGGGGTTCAAGAGAACGATGTGCAGAAGAGGCCGCAGCGGTCACCAGCACGTTCTATGGGATCGTGACTTTCGAATCGTGACTCTCGAATCGTGACTTTCGAATCGTGACTTTCGAATCGCATGTTTTTGGTTGGCAAGCGCACTTCAGGAGCGCCGAGGCCAACACTCAGCGATCGAGTTCGTCCTTCGAGAGCGGGCGCTGAAAGCCGGTTCCAGAGGCGCGATCCTTCTTCGCCTGACCAACGCACAAGAGGCACCACACGACGCAGACGATGATCCAAAGAGCGTTGGAGAAGAGAACGGGAATCATGACGTGTACCTCGAAGCGTTCGGAGCGATCAGATCGGTCGATGAAGCGGTCAGCAATGTCGTTGGTGAAGCGGTTGGGGAAGGGCTCCCGCCGATTCGAATCCAACTTCCGAGTGTTCTCTATCGGCCGACCGGGAACGCCCCCTGCGGGATTCGAACCTGCGACCTGCGCTTTAGGAAAGCGCTGCTCTATCCAGCTGAGCTAAGAGGGCACCGGAGCGCCGAGTATAGCGGAAGCACGAACGCGTCCGCGGGCTTACCGCAACTCGGCGAGCCCGTCGCGGATCGCGGTCAAGGCGCAGTAACCGTTCCAGACAACGAGGACGAGCAGGATGACCGGGTGTACCGCGAGGCTGTCCGGCGACATGGTGTCCCAGAGGAAGACGGCCGCGAGGCCCGCTGTCGCAAGTGCAACGGAGATCCCGTACGCGAGTGTGCTTCGCGGGGCGTTTCGGATCGCGAGGACGGTCGAGAGGGCGAGCAGAACGCTCGCTCCGCGCAGGGTCCAGACGAAGGTGATCCAAAGTGCGACGGGGTTCCCATCGCTTCCGTGGGTATCGAGCCCTGCGAGGAAGCCGTAGTACCCGAACAGTACCGTTCCGATCAGCGGTCCGAAGATGTCGGGAGCGGGGGCCTTTCGGGCGGGTTGCGTACTTGGAACGTTCGACATGAGAGTAGCCTACCGACTCGCCGCCGTGCGAACGTGAACCATGCTGCCAATCATTCGCGAGATCTTTAATGAGTGGGCGTGGATGACACCAGTGTTGTTGGTGGTCGCCATCGTGATGTCGATTGCCACCGTCGCGGCGGTGCTCCTTGATCGTCGATCGCGATCGCAGAGCGCGATGTCGTGGGTCTTACTCGTCGTGGTGGCACCGCTGGTCGGGCCGATCATCTATCTCTTCGTCGGGCGCGCATGGCTTTCGGGGAAGCGGTCGCGCTCGTACGCACGAGTCGCGCAAGAGCGGGCGGAGTTTCGTCGACGTGATGAGGCCTCTGGCGCCGCTGCGGATCGCCGTCTTGCGCGTGAGCGCGTGCAGTCAGTTCTCACGATCGATCAGCGGCGGCTCGCGGTGCAGGCCGCGTCGATCTCAGGCGACTTTCCGATCGGCGGGAACGACATCGAAATTTTCGATGAAGCAGAGGCGCTCTTTGCGCGCATGGTGGAGGACATCCATCGCGCGGAGCGTCATGTGCACGTCGAGTTCTACATCGCGCTCGACGATGCGACGAGTTGCCATGTCTTCTCGGCGCTTGAAGCGGCGGCGCGGCGCGGTATCCCGTGTCGATTGATGCTCGACGGGCTTGGATCGCGGGCGTTTCTGAAGAGTCAACGACATCGAGATCTTCTTGCGGCGGGTGTGCAGGTTGTTGAAGCGCTACCCGTGGGCTTCTTCCGTCGGCGCTTCGGTCGCATCGATCTGCGGAATCACCGGAAGATCGTCATCATCGACGGTGCGGTTGGTTATATCGGGAGCCACAACCTCGCATCGAAGGATTTCAAAGTGAAAGAGCGATACGCGCCGTGGATCGACGCCACGATGCGCGTGCGCGGACCGGTGGCGAACGATCTCCAGAAGATCTTCGTGGAAGATTGGTACCTGGAGACCGACGAAGAGCTTGTGAACTTGATCGCGCTTGGCGTGCGCGATGGGACCGACCCCGCGATTGCGCAGGTCCTTGGAACAGGGCCGGCGACGTATGAGAGTGCGATGCCGCAGTTGATTCTGTCGCTCGTGCATTTGGCGGAGGAAGAAGTGGTCCTCACGACGCCATACTTTGTGCCGGACGAGCCTGCACTTGCGTCGCTTTTGACGACAGCGCGTCGCGGAGTGCGGACCGTGCTTGTGGTGCCAGAACACAATGATTCGATGCTTGTCAAACTAGCGAGCCGCAAGTTCTATCAGCGCCTCCTCGAAGCGGGTGTTGAGATCTGGCAGTACCGCGGAGGGTTGCTCCACGCGAAGACGATCGTTGTGGACGGACGTACTTCGTTGATGACGAGCGCGAATCTTGATCGCCGGAGTTTTGAGTTGAACCTCGAGGCGAGCCTCGTGGTCTACGACGCCGAAGTCACGCGTCGGTTGCGCGCGGTGCAGGAGGGATATCTGCAGAAGTCGCGGCGGGTGAACCCGAGCGAGTGGTACGCGCGGCCCGCGTGGAAGCGGCTGATTGAGAATGCGGTGGGCTTGATGTCGCCGCTCTTGTGAGGGCGGTGGCGGAGAGCGCCGGCATCTGCGCGAGCCTTGGGCTCACCGCAACACTACGTAAAGCAACGGTCAGAGGGAGCAAAGAGAAACCGCGCGGCCGTATGGATGAACCAGAGGGGCAGCGCGGTTTCGTTGAATGTGCGGAGTTGTTCGACGTGGATCCTGCCAGAGGGAGCAAAGAGAAACCGCGCCGCCGAAGGCAGCGCGGTTTCTCAGTTGCGACCGCTCAAATCACGTACTGCCGATGGGCGGACTCGAACCGCCGACCTTCGGGTTATGAATCCAACGCTCTAAACCAGCTGAGCTACATCGGCGAAGGGTCGCGGAGTATAGCGAACTTTGACGGCGACTCAACCCGCTTGAAATCGCTGTGGATGCGCGAGTTTTGAGCGGTTTACTGGCGCAATGCGTGCGCATGCAGGGGACAGCCGCCGCGTCGCCGCGCGGTGAGTGTGCATCGAAACCGGTGAAGCACGATTACGTCGGAACCACGATTACGTCGCGACGGGCTTTGGCGCGCTGCGCACCCATCGGCGACCAAGTTCGGTCGCCGCGAATTCTGGCTCGCGGCTCGCGATTGCCGCGGCAACGAGGCCCATGAACATCGGGTTCGGTGCGAGCGGACGGCTTGTCAATTCGGGGTGGAACTGCCCGCCGAC
>JBJOHQ010000149.1:0-9685 GCA_046047595.1 Planctomycetota bacterium
AAGTGGTTTTGGTCCACTTTGTCTTGGTTCGAATCCAAGCGGGCCAGTTCCGACGCCGTCACCCTTCTGATCGCGCAAAGTCGCGGGTGCACTTCCTCACTCGTCCGAACTCATCGAGAGATGAGTGCCGAGATGACCAACCACAGCAACTCGAACGCTTCCGCTGTCCACGCAGACACTGCGAACGCTGCAAACACAGGCCGTGGCCTCGTCGCCGTCATTCTCGCGGCTGGCAAGGGCACGCGCATGCAGTCGGACTTGCCGAAGGTCATGCATCCCGCGGTTGGTCGCCCGATGGTGCACTGGGTGGTCGACGCCGCGCGCGCGGCGGGTGCGACCAAGATCGTGCTTGTGATTGGCCACGGTGCCGAACTCGTGCGCGAGTCCTTCGCCGGGGTGAAGGATGTCGAATTCGCGCTGCAAACCGAGCAACTCGGTACTGGCCACGCCGTGATGATGGCGAAGGCGAACATCGAGAAGGACGCCGCGTCGACCGACGCGTTCGTCCTCTGCGGCGATGGCCCACTGATTCGGCCCGACACGCTGGCGACGCTGCTCGATTTGCATCGCCGCGAACACGCCGCCGCGACACTCGCAACAAGCGTCATCGCTGAGGCGAAGGGTTACGGTCGCATCGTGCGCGACGCCGCGGGCAAGCTCGCGAAGATCGTTGAGCAGAAGGACGCAAGCGAAGCCGAGCGCGCGATCTGCGAAATCAACCCGAGTTACTACTGCTTCCGCACCGACGAACTCCTCGGCGCACTCGCGCGCGTCGGCAACAAGAACGCGAGCGGCGAGTACTACATCACCGATGTCTTCGAAATCTTGCGGAAGGACGGTCGCACCGTCGCCGCGGTTGACGCGGTTCCGCCAGAAGATGTGCTCTCGGTGAACGACCCCGTGCAACTCGCGGAAGTCGACGCGATTCTCCGCAAGCGTCACGCGAAAGTTGATGGAAGCCTCGGCGGAAACACTGTGAGCGGAGGTGGGCGTTGAGTTCCGCCGATCGCAACCATCTCAAGGTTTTCGGCGGAACAAGTACACGCGAACTCACCGCAGGTGTGTGCGCGCATCTTGATCTCCCCGTCGGCCTCGGCACAGTGACGCGTTTTCCCGACGGCGAAACGATGGTCAAGGTTGACGAAGACGTACGCGGCCGCGACGTCTACGTCGTGCTCTCGACGTGCGAGCCCGTCAACGACAACTTGATGGAGCTCCTCGTCTTTATCGATTGCCTCCGTCGCGCGAGCGCGAAGCGCATCACCGCCGTGATCCCCTACTTTGGCTACGCGCGCCAAGACCGTAAGGACGAAGGCCGCGTGCCAATCACCGCGAAACTCGTCGCGAATCTCATCGTCGCGGCGGGCGTTGATCGTGTCCTCTGCATGGATCTCCACGCTGCGCAAATCCAAGGATTCTTCGACATTCCCGTCGATCACGTCAGCGCCGCGCCTGTGCTCGCCGACCACTTCCTTTCGATTCGCGAAACGCTCGGCGATGTTGTCGTTGTCTCGCCCGACGTCGGCAACGTGAAGGTCGCAAACATGTTCGCGAACATCTTGCAGTGCGATCTCGCGATCATCGACAAGCGTCGTCAGTCGGGCTCGAAGGTCGTCGTCAAGAACTTGATCGGCGACGTTGAAGGTCGCACCGTGCTCATGTTCGATGACATGATTTCGACCGCAGGCACTGTTTGCGAAGCGGCGAAACTCGTCGTCGAGCGCGGCGCGAAGGACGTGATCGCCGCGTGCACGCACCCCGTGCTCGTTGGTCTCGCGATGCAACGACTGCTCGAGAGCCCGATCTCGAAAGTTGTTGTCGCCGACACGATTCCCTGCGGCGCGCGCACGAAGGCGCTTGAGTCGAAACTCGAAGTCCTCAGCGTGGCAAAGCTTCTCGGTGAAGCGATCCACCGCATTCACCACGATCAATCTATTTCCGCGCTCTTCCGCCATGGCGCAGGCGTCAAGCGGTAGCGCATTCCACTTTCGCTTTATTCACCCCTTTTCAGTTTCGGAGAGTTACATATGGCAAAGGAAGTCCCCACCATCGAGGCTACGCACCGCGATCGCCTCGGCAGCCGCTACTCGAAGCGTCTTCGCGCAGCGGGCCGCCTCCCAGCGGTCATTTACGGTCACGGCTCGGAGCCGCTCTCGGTGCACGTCGATGAGAAGATCACGCTTTCGGCGCTCAAGCGCGGTCTGCACGTGATGAATCTCAACATCGGCGGCAAGACCGAAACGTGCCTCGTCAAGGACCTGCAGTTCGGCTACCTCGGTGACGACGTCATCCACATGGACCTCGCGCGCGTCAATCTCGACGAAATCGTGACCGTCACTGTCAGCCTCGAGTTCTTCGGCGCACCAGAAGCTGCGAAGAAGTCGGGCACGGTTGTCGTCCACGAACTCGCGGACATCCAAGTCCGTTGCAAGGTGCGCGACATCCCAGAGCATGTCCGCGTCGACATGACGGCGATGACGGGCGAAACCTTCACCGCCGGCGACCTCAAGCTCGCTGCGGGTACCGAGCTCGCGACCGACCCACACGCGGTCATCGTGCGCGTCCAGACGGTCAAGGAAGAAGCCGCTGGTGAAGCCGCGACCCCAGGCGCAGCAGCTGCTGCTCCGGCCGCTGCCGAGAAGAAGGAAGAGAAGAAGTAATTCGAGACGTACGCAACGCAGTCTTCGGACACGGCGCGCATGTTTGGCGCCGTTGAGTGCGAAGCATCGTTTCATCGGACGCGAACAGAGATCGAGAAACCGACTCACGTCTACGAAAGACTCACGTCGCATCTCATCTGTCACGCAAAAATCGTCGGAGTTCCTACAGAGAAGAGTCATGAAAATCGTCGTCGGACTCGGCAACCCAGGCATCGAATACCAGCGAACCCGACACAACGTCGGCTTCGACTGCATCGATCGCTTGGCGCGTCGCGTTTGCGACCCTTCGCAAGCCGCACGCGCGCGCTTTCAAGCGCTCGCGTCGGAAGGCGAAGTCGGCGGAGAGAAAGTTCTCCTTCTCAAGCCCATGACCTACATGAATCTCTCGGGCTCCACGGTTGCCGAAGCAATTCGATTCTTCAAACTTGATGCGACGCGAGATTTGCTCGTGATCGTCGACGACATTGCCCTCCCCTGCGGCGCCATTCGGCTTCGCATGGATGGCAGCGCCGGCGGACACAACGGCCTTGCCGACATTGAGTCGAAACTCGGAACCAACCGCTACTCGCGTTGCCGCATCGGCGTCGACGCACCCGGGCGGATTCCGCAGCGAGACTATGTGCTCGGTCGGTTTCGCGAGGATCAACAGCCGCTCGTCGACGAAGCGATCAGCTTCGCCTGCGACGCAGCGGAATGTTGGATCGCGCGCGGCATGACCGAGGCCATGAACCGTTTCAATCGCCGCGCAGAAGATGCGCCGGCGAAAAAGAACGGTGGCAAGAACGACGACAAGACCGCAAGCACAACTGCAAGCAAGCCTTCGCCAGTACCGAAGACCGAAACCAACTCAAACCCCATCAACAAGAACTGAAGTTGAACCCGCTGCCTCGGCAGCAACAAGATTGGAAACACAATGTCTGAAACCCGCATCAACGCCTACGAAGGCATGTTCCTCTTCCCGCAGACGGTCGCTGCCGACCTTCAGTCTGCCGCCGACCACGTTCTCGAGATCCTCTCGAAGGGCGGCGCTGAAATCGTGAGCCTCTGCAAGTGGGACGAGCGTCGCCTCGCCTACGACATCAAGGGCAACAAGCGCGGCGTGTACTTCCTCACCTACTTCAAGTGCGATGCGCAGAAGCTCGCGTCGATCGAGCGCGATGCTCGACTCAGCGAAAAGCTCCTCCGCTCGATGATCACGCGCGCCGATCACCTCACCGCTGACCAAATGGCAGCAATGGAAGGTCGTCAGCAACTCGCCGACGAAATCGCGCTCCGCAAGACGCAACCAGTGACGGAGCCAGCTCCGGAGCCAGTCGCTGCTGAGTCGGCTGAGTGATGTTCGCGCGACGCTGACATATACGACAGCGTCACACGCCTAATACAAGAGAAGCGCCCGCAGCGATGCGGGCGCTTTTCGTTGGGCGAACTCGTTGCTGATCTCGCGTTGATCTCGCGTTGATCGCGCGACTCGCGAAGCTGTTTCGCTCCCATCATCTATGCGCGGCTCGAGCTCACTTGCCTTCGACTCCACGCAAGTACACCGGATCGGTTTGCGTGAGATCAAACAACTCAGAGATCGGGCACTCGGCGCCGCGGCGAACGGCTTCGAGTTGTTCGGCGGTGACAGACTTCGCAAGTGACGCAGCATTCACTGCTCCGACATCGGCTGGATCTACCGTCCGTGCGCGCGCCTGTTCGACCGACTCTCGGAGTTCAGGAATGGGACGCGCGAGTTCCGCTCGCGCCTTCGCCAACACTTCTGCCGTGACGACCGGCGCGGGCCCACCGAAGAGATCGGCAAGTCGCGTACTGTCACCATCGCGTGCCGCCTGCGCGAGTGCGTACTCAAGTGCGACCAACGCGATGACCGCGCGCGCACGCGCCTGCCCGACGAAGTTCGTCGAGAGCGATGGGTGCAGCGCGAATCCCGGAATGCCGTCACGCGCCATCTTCAGTCCATCCGGCTCGAACGCCAACTCGCGCGATCCCTGTGTGTCATCAATCTTGACAGTGCCCGCGAGTGCTTTGATCGCGCGAAGGCGTCCGACGGCATCTGGCGCCGAAGCAAGCCATTCCGCGGCGGCGGCGGCGAGGTGATAGGGACCAAGAGTGTCCGCCGCCGACATGCGCTCCAAAGGCGTTGCTGGAAGTCCGCCTGTGGCGACTCCGCGCACGATTCGTTCAAAGGAGGCAGGCTCGGCGCTGCGACGCTCGTTGATCGCGGCGACTTCGCCCTGAAGGAATCCACCGAGGATCAGCTCGTTCTCGTCGGGCAGAAGATGGTGCGAGAAGTCGAACCGCATGCCGCGCATCGAATTGGGAATGAACGTGAAACCCGATCGCACGACCCAATCGAGCAGCAGACTCTGCGGGGAACCCTCGTATGCGGCGCGTCGAGTGATCCAACTACGGAAGAGTTCGTCGGTCGGAAGCTTGTCCAATCGCTCGAAGCCCCGGCGAAGCTCGTCCTGATACGGTGCGAAATCGCGCGCAAAGAGCCTCGCGCGATTCGCATGAAGCACGCCCGCGATGCCGCTTCCCGAGAGGGCGATCGCGCAAACGCCGACCCAGACACCTCGGAACTTGCGAACCGGCTCGCTTCCGTTGACAACGATCTTCCGCCCCATCCAGATGACAAGGAGAAGTGCCGCGACGACCGTCGCGATCAACAGCCACATCGGCATCGCGTCAACTGGGGAGGACGCGGCGTTCTCCATGAATGTCCCCACGGGATTCCCCTCGAGGTAGTCATTGAATTCGGCATCGAACCCGCTCCATGCGAAGACACCCCTGTAGATTGGCAATCGAATGAGCGCGGAAACGGACCATGCGAGTGCCGCGATCGCGCCCGCGAAGGCCGCGCCGAGGATCGCTGCCGACGGAACGCCGCGAACCATGACGGCGCCGGCGGCACCAGCGAGCCACGCGAGCGCAGCGAGGGACATCCCGTTCGAGATGTCGTCAC
This sequence comes from Planctomycetota bacterium, assembly GCA_046047595.1. Lineage (GTDB taxonomy): Bacteria > Planctomycetota > Phycisphaerae > Phycisphaerales > SM1A02 > QWPT01. Next base: position 5,626 of record JBJOHQ010000149.1, read on the forward strand.
TCTTCACCGCGAACGATGGCGCGCGAAGGAGCCCAGCGAGCACGAAGGGTATGAGTCCCACGACGACTGCAGCCGCGAGTTTCGACATCCAGCGCGTGGTGCAGCCGATCGGGAGCGTCGCGAAGAAGGAACCGGCACCTCGGCCTCGGTCGCCCTGCAGGATCATCGGTGCGCAAAGAAACGGCATGAGCGCGCCACCGACGAGCGCAATCGACGCCACGGGGTCGAGGCGATCGAAAAGATCGTCGCGTTGGGTGTAGCCAAACCAACGCAGTGCTGAAACACCGAGAAGTGGCAGCGCTGCAACAACCAGTGCTGCGAGAAGAACGAACGCCGCCACAGTCGTAGCGATCGGTCGAAGGAGTACGAGGTCCTTCAGGAAGAGCGTAGCGAACGTCGACGGACTGCCGCCCGTCGAGGCGCGAGACGAGTTCCCGCCGGATGGATCGTCGTGATGTGCTGCTTGCGGAGCGAGACTGCTCATGACTTCACCTCCAGTGCGCGGAGTCGATCCGCGCATGCTTCATGGATCGTGAGATCGACGCGACTGATGCGCGCGTCTGGTGCGATCTGGCGAATGGCCTCTTCGACGGCGTGCGCATCGCCATCGAAGGTCACGGTGAGTTGAGACGCGGGACCATCCTGCGTACTGCGCGTGAGCAGGACACCAGCTTCAGGTGAGAACTTGCATGATGCGTCGAGTCGAGTTCCATCGCTCGCACCATGCACCACGATGCGTTTGGTGCGCTCCACGAGGTCGTCCGTCGCGATGGACGTGTGGGCCCGTCCCCTTTCGATGAAGACCACACGATCAACGAGGCGCGCGAGGTCGCCAGGTTGATGTGTCGCGAGGATGACGGTCGTGCCATCGCGCGCGCGCATCCGAGCGAGCACTTCCAGAACAATGTCGTGCGTGATGGCATCGACACCGAGCAGCGGCTCGTCGAGCAAGACAAGATCGGGGCGATGCGCAAGTCCAAGGACGAACGCAAGCCGCGCCTGCATGCCGCGCGAGAGCGCACGCACGGACTTCGAACGGTCAAGTGCGAGGAGCGCGAGAAGTTCATTCGTCCAAGCGGAATCGAACCGCGGCTGGCATCGTGCGGCGAAGTCGAGTGCTCGGCCGACCGTCATCCAGTCGTAGATCGAAAGCGTGTCGGGGACATAGCCCGTGCGGGCGAGCAGACCGCCTTGATCGAGACGCGGGGTGAACTCGATCGTGCCGGCATCGAGTGATCCAAGCCCCAGCATTGCACGGAATAGCGTGCTCTTGCCGGCGCCATTTCGTCCAACGAGCCCAACGCATTCGCCTGGCTCGACCGTGAGATTGAAGCGGTCGAGCGCTCGAACATATCCAAAGCGCGTCACGAGGCCACGGCAGTCGACACCGATTGGCTGCGCCGATCGTGCCTTCGTTGGGTTCATGGCGTGATGTGCGCTGTCGGACGATTGGGCCGCAGGCGGCAACGACTCTGCCGCCGAACGGAGTGCCACCGCTGCTCCATCAGCAACGGAGGACGTGGGATTGCGTTCTTGCTTGTTCATGCGCGACCTCCCCTTTGGGTATCGCTGTTCTGCGTGTTCGTTTGTTTGATGTCGGTCGCGGCAGTTTTCAAGGCTCGGCGTGCGAGTTGCTCGAAGCGCTCTTCCGTAAGACCAACTGCGACCGCCAATCGCGCGGCCTCTAGAAGGTGTGCTGAGACCGCCTCATCGCCAGAGGTTCGCGCTTGCTGACGCGTGCCTGCGCGAACAACCATGCCGCGACCACGCTCACTCTCAACAAGACCGTCGCGCTCCACCTCCGCGACTGCCTTCTGCACGGTGTTGGGGTTGACGCCAAGCTCCTCCGCTAACGCGCGGACGCTCGGGATGAGTTCGCCGGGCGCATACGTCCCGCGCGCGATCGAGGCACGCAGCCCGTCCGCGATCTGGCGAAAGATCGGGACGGGCGCGTTTGGATTGACGATGAAGGAGAGCGGCATGGTGTTGATGTACGAAGTGCGGCGCGCGAGGTGAACGCGGGCCGAGGCAACTACTGCTTCGGCTCGGGCGCAGGAATGAACGCCGTTGCGCTGTTTCTGAGCGACGCTCCGGGCGCTTCGACGCTCTCGCGCGTTGGTTGCGGCACCGGGTCAGGGCCGAGGATGTCGCGCCCCTCGATCCCGTTCTTGGTCAGGATGTGGAAACTCGTCTTGACGAAGCCGTCGAAGGCCTGACCACCGTAGTAGCCGCTTTCGCCGAGCGGCGTTTCGCGAAGCCATAGTCCACCTGCCTTCTGATCATCGCGCATCGCGCGCTCGCAGGCGATGGACTCGATGTGACCATCGAAGAAGAGAGCGTTTGGTGCCGACGCAATCCCTTGGTTGAATGTCCACGGGGCACCTCCCATGAGTGGATTGGAGATCGAGTCGGGACGATTCTGCAGCCAGTTATGCTCGATCATCTGCGTCTTCAGCGATGGGTAGCGGCATCGGCTGATCGAGGGCGAACGGAAGGCGTCGCCTGCGCGAAGCCGTTCAGCCCAATCCTTGCGAGGGGCACCGTCGCTCTCGGTACCCGCGAAGACCTTGGTGTCGAAGAGCGCCGCTGGCGAGAAGCAATACGAACTCTCGATCGGCTGACCCCCTGGATACTCCTGCGGGCTCTTAAAGTTTGGAGAAGCCTTCGCCAGGACAGCTTCGTCCTTCGGCGCGTAGAACGTCGGGTCGTAGAAGCGCCCGTTCACGTAGTCGTGGAAGCCCTTGACATTGGGGAGGCGGAACGATCCGTAGGCGCCCTTGCCTGAAATGGAGAGCGGTAGATAGACGCTCCAGTTCGAGATCGATCCGTTCGGATAGGTACCTGCGCACTTGCCTCCGTCGAGGAAGTAGCCCCATAGGCCGATTTCGCCGGATGGGGCAACGCTGCCCCAGCCGAGGACGAGTTGCGGCGGACAGCCGATCTTTTCGAGGTACTGCGCGCCGTCGCCACCGACCATACCGGTGTCGTCCAGCGTTACGGTGAACTGCCGATCGCTCCAGTCGGACGCGTACATCGCGTTCGCAGCGGCCAGGTTCTTCAAGTTGGCGATCGACCCCATGACCTGCGCCTGGTCGTCCATGGAGGAGAGCAGCGGGACACAGGCGATGGAGGCGACCCCGACTGCGGCGGCGGCGAACGCCACCTCGATCAGAGTAAGACCTCGAGCATTGAGGGATCGGTCGGTGAGGGATCGGTCGAGACTCGTTTTGCGCATCACAGCCTCCAATGAAGTTTTTGATGACCCGTCCGCTCGAGGTCCCCCGCGGACAGCACTTGGTGTACTAGCGTACTAGTACACTAAACGCAGAGATAGGCAAGAAGTTTCGACCGAAATCGAAAATTCATCACTTTCTGCATGGGAGATCAGCGGACCCCGTGCTCTCGGCGCTCAGGTTTGACCAACTAGAGGGACGCAGAACGTGGGCACCCTCACGTCAGTTGTGAGCGCTCAAGGTTGATGCGGTCGCCGTTGCGGCGGCGACCTTTGGCGTCGTCCTCGCCAGAGCGAGGGCGCAAGGCACGGGTGCCCGATGTCTCGAGGTGTAAACGCAGTGAACACCCAGAGCCATCGGAACCGTGGACTCTTGAACTTCAACGCGTGGTACTCGCCGAGACCTCACGTCATCCGTTCCGATGGCTGGCTTTCTCACTGCGTTCGTTCGCCAGACATCGGGCACCCGTGCCGTCGCGGTCGCCGCATCGATTCTTTGGGAGTACCCCCCGCCAAAGCGAGCGAAAGCGAAGCGAGTCGCGAGCGCTCCATCACGCGAAGCAGGTTGCCAGCGCTCAACCATGCGAGCGCGGAGCGGAGCGAAGCGCGAGAATTTGATGCGGAACCGCGCGCGACGTTTCGTGTGGCATCACCTCTGGTGATGGCCACGCGTTGGTCATGCGTCAGAATCCAACATCTCTGCTCGTATGTCTTTCGTACTGGCGACTCAAGCCACTACCTCCTGCTTCGCCGGAGGTAGTGCCACACGAAACGACGGGCGACTCCTTCATCGTTTGCTCAGGCTTCGCTGCGCTCCGCCTTCGGCTG
>JBJOHQ010000150.1:0-4143 GCA_046047595.1 Planctomycetota bacterium
TACATCTCGCGCGAACTCTTCAACGCTGGCAAGTTGTCGTATTGGCCGAAGGAATGGTGCGTGAGTTTCAAGTACGGCTGCATGGCGAAGTTCCCGATGAATTGGTGGATTCCGCCGAAGATTCCGCAGGATTGTCGCATCGTGGTCTTCCACGGGCATCCAAATCCGCCGGATGCCATTGAAGGCATCACGAAGAAGATCACGCGTCATGTCCATAAGACGCCGTGGGTCGCGGAACACTGGCGCTGAATGAACGGCGCGTTACTGCGGCGCGTTACGGCCGCGCGTCACTGCGTCGTTCATTCTTTCGTTCGCTGCATCACGGCGCGGTTCGATCGAGATCGCCGAGCGGATAGCGTTCGCTTGGCGTGTACTCGCGCGCGGCAATCGCTGCGAGACGCGCGACGATCTCAGGGTGCAGTGATGCGACGTCCGTTGCTTCTTGTGGGTCGGTCGCGAGGTTGAAGAGCTGCCAGTTGGGGCGAGGTTCACCCTTCTTTGCCGCGGCGTTCATACCCACGCGAACCAACTTCCAGTCGCCGGCGCGCACGGCTTCTTGACCGCCGTAACCAGGGAACGGCCAGTAGAGGAACTCGCGCTCGGGCGTGCGGCTTTCGAAGAGAAGCGGGGCGAGATCGATGCCGTCCGACGCCGACGTTGGCGTGCCGGCGAGCGCGCCGAAGGTCGCGCGGAAATCGACGGTCCACGCCGGAGTGTCGGTCGTCGTTCCTGCGGCGATATGTCCGGGCCAACACGCAATTCCCGGCACGCGAATACCGCCTTCCCAAACCGAGCCTTTGCGTCCGCGCAGGCCGGCGGTCGAGGCGAAGAAGTGTGTGTCGACGCCGCCGACATCGTGCGTGGGGCCGTTGTCGCTCGTGAACACGATCAACGTGTTGTCCGCAACACCTGCTTTCTCAAGCGCGCCGCGGATCGCACCGACCTCGTCGTCGAGGCGCGTGATCATCGCGGCATAGGCCGCGCGCGGCCACTCCTGCGGCGTGTAGCCCTTGCCGCCGACGTATGGAGTGTCATCGAACAAACCCTGATACCGCCGAAGATTGAGCGGGGGCGGCTGCAGCGCAAGATGCGGGAGCGGCGACTGGTACGAGAGGAAGAAGGGGCCATCTTTCTCGCGCGCGATGAACTGCTCGGCCTCGGCGAGCAGCAAGTCGCATGCGTAGGTCGTCTCAAGCCGGCCCTGCGCGACATGACCCTTCGGGTCGTTCCCGGCGAGCGTGACCTTCTCCGCATTGCGCCAGAGATGCGTGGGGTAGTAGTTGTGCGCTTGTCGCTGGCAGTTGTAGCCGAAGAAGAGGTCGAACCCCATCGCGTTGGGATCGCCTGTTGAACCAACGAAGCCGAGTCCCCACTTACCGATGCACGCAGTGGTGTAGCCCGCCGACTGAAGGTCGTGCGCGAGCGTGGTGGTGCCTGCAGGCAGCGGGCCCTGGCCCTCGGGCTGCACTTCCGCGTTGTCGCGGTTCGGCGTATGTCCGAGGTGCTGCCCCGTCAGCAGCGCCGAACGTGATGGCGCGCAGACGGGTGCTGCGGTGTAAAACTGCGTGAATCTCAGGCCATCGCGAGCAAGCGCGTCGATGTTCGGCGTGTCGATCTTGGTTTGTCCGTAACAACCGAGTTCGCCGTAGCCGAGATCGTCGACAAAGATGAGGACGATGTTCGGTTTCGCGGGCGGAAGCGCGGGGCACGCGATCTCTCGCTGTTCGACCGATGAAGGCGGCGTCGCCGCGCAGGAGAACAGCGCAAACGCGCTCAGCAGCATCAGACGTCGCATAGGTCGATTGACTCTCGGAGGCTCGTCATTGGATCGCGGCGCGGAATGAACTCTTGCGCGAGGAATCCTTTGAATCCGGTTGCGACGATCGCTTCGCAGATCGGCGGATAGTTCAACTCTTGCGTCGCGTCGATTTCGTTGCGCCCAGGATTTCCAGCCGTGTGATAGTGGCCGAAGTACTGGTGGTTGTTGCGGATCGTGCGAATGACATCGCCTTCCATGATTTGCATGTGGTAGATGTCGTAGAGCAATTTGAAGCGATCGCTGCCCACTTGCTTCACGAGTTCGACGCCCCAAGGCGTGCGATCACACATGTAATCGCCGTGATCAACGCGCGAGTTCAGGAGTTCCATCAAGATCGTGACGCCGTGCTTCTCCGCGATCGGCATCACGCGCTTCAAGCCCTTCGCGCAATTTTCAAGTCCGACGTCGTCGGGCATGCCGCGACGATTTCCCGAGAAGAGCATGAGATTCGGAACTTTGTTCGCGGCGGCGATCGGGAGCATGCGCTCGCATTCCGCCACGACGCGATCGTGATTTTCCACACGATTCATGCCGTCGCCGATCGAAGTCGGGCCATTGCCAAGCGAGCAAACCATGCCGTACGCGAGCGGAACCGACCAGTCTTTCTCATCGAGAAGATCGATGCCCGTGATGCCCATCAGTTTGCATCGTGCGCAGAATTGATCGAGGGGCATTCCGCCGAAGCACCACTTGCTGACCGCGTGATTGATGTTGCCCTTGCGCGTGACAGGCTGCAACTGCGAAGGATGCGTGTCTTGCATGAGTGCGTTCGGCACGCGCGCAGAGGCGGCGCTTGCGAGCGGAATCGAGGCGGCGGCGGTCACAGTCGTGGCGAGGAAGTCTCTGCGCTGCATAAGGCGCAATCTAGCGGAGAACCGCTTCGACTCGCCAAGTGAACTCGCCGATTTCTTGACCGCCACGCTTCGCGACGATGGTGATCTGCCGATCGTTCGGACTGTACTTGCCCGTCAACGAAATGGTGCCCGCCTTCGAGGAAATGGAGCCCGATGCGTTGTGCTTGTTTCCAAGCGGATCGATCGTCAGTTCCGTCGTCGACGTGTCGGATTTGAACTTGAAGTCGAAACCCTTGTTGAACGGGGCTTCCTTTGGTTCGACCGAAAGTCCTGCGGGAGGTGCGCTGTGGCTTGCGATCAATGAAGAAGGCGAGGCGTTCGCGTCACTTGTCGAGAGAGTCGCTGCGAGCGTCGCTGCCAACAGGAAACCCGAGAAAATCGCAGTGAAACGCAGAGCTTGGTTGGCGCGATGGGCGTGGGATTGCAGCGGTGTCATGACGATTCCCTCACGTCTTGCTTGGATGAACTGTTGAATCTGAAGTCATCACGCGGCCGATCCGAGTGATGCGTTTGTCATCCGTCTATCGCATCGTTGCAGATCACCGAACGACGATCGAGTGCTTCACTGCGAAAGCGGGCGAAATTGCGAGAAATTCCTTGTCACCGCGCCGCCCGCATCGGAGAATCGAAGGATCGAACAGTTGTTCGAAGGGGGCGCAATTCTGTGAGGGCTACTCCGTATGCGCCGTATCAAGTCGTTCGGTCGTTCGTCGGTTGTGTCGCCTGAGTTGGAACACGCGCAAGATGCTCGAACAAGATGTTTGTCGCGTCTTTGGGCTGTTGTCGCGGCTGGCGTGTGTGCGTCCACAGCCATCGCTGCGCCGCCACTCGTCACGTTTGCGGTGACGAGCAGTTGGGACACGGGTTACAACGGCGAGATTCGCATTCAAAATCGCGAGGCGACTCCGATTCCCTCGTGGCAACTGGTCTTCGACAACGGGCCGGTGATTTCGTCGCTTTGGAATGGAACGCACACGCTCGATGGCGTTCGTCACACGGTGAACAACGCGGGTTGGAACGCGCTCATTGCGCCTGGCGCGACGGTCACCGTCGGCTTCGGAGGTGTGGGCACACTCGCGCAGAATGTCGCGAACTGTTCGGTGAGTGGCGTCGCCGCAGAGATTGCGTACGCAACGCCTGGCGGTGGCGGAAGCGGTGGAGGTGGCGGTGGTGGAAGTGGTGGCGGCGGAGGGAAAGAGCCGGAGGCGGAAGCGAAGGGGCCGTACTGGGCACCCGAAGATATCGATGGTGATCGGAACGTCGGCGCTGCGGATCTCGCAGTCCTGCTCGGCGCGTGGGGTTCCGAAGGCGAGCCTGGCGCCGCGTTTCCCGCGGATGTCAATCGCGACGGCGTCGTCGACGCAGAAGATCTTTCCGCGTTACTCGCGCGTTGGGGCGCGTTACCTACGCCGAAGAAGATTGTGGGCTACTGGATTGAGTGGGGAATCTACGGGCGCAACTACCAGCCCT
>JBJOHQ010000151.1:0-3604 GCA_046047595.1 Planctomycetota bacterium
CGGCCGTCCTTGATGCGGCCGATCATGTCGAAGTTCATCATCAGGACGGTGTCCTTGATGGGGTAAATCGGATTGTCGACGTAGTAACGACTGCCGTTGAGTCCGCTTTCCTCCGCGGAGAAACCGATGAAAATGATCGTGCGGAGCGGAGTTTCGGCTGGGAGCGCGTCGTACTCCTTCTTCAAGAGATCGCCAAGAAGAATCACGCCGGCGGAGCCAGATGCGTTGTCGTCAGCGCCAGGGTGGAGTTTGCCCGGACCTTCACGCGAACCGAAGTCGCCTTGGCCGAGGTGGTCGAGGTGACCGCCGATGACGATGACTTCCTTTGCGAGCGCGCCGCGGCCCGGAAGCACGCCGACGATGTTCTCAGCGCGGACTGGTTTCTCTTCGATGCGGCCGGCGATCGAGACTTTCGAACCGGTCAGGTCGAAACTCTTCGGTTGATCAGCGGGCGGGTTGTCCGCGAGTTTGCGCAAGTCCATCAGCGAGCGCTTGCCATCGCACGCAGCGACGAGTTTCTCCGCCGCCGCCGTCGACATCATGAAGACAGGCGCATCAGCCATCGCGCGGCCACCGCCAGCAGTGGTGAGGCTATCGATGCGCGGGTCGTCGGCGCCGGGCGTATTCACCACGATGATCGCGGCGGGCTTGCGCTTCGCGACAGCACCGATCTTGCCCGCGAAACCTGCGCGGCCCGACCAACCTTCGCCCTCCGACCAAAGCGACTTGCCCTTCTCGTTCATGGGTTCGAAGCGGAAGACAAGCGCGATCTTGCCTTCAAGCGAGTGGCCGTCGGCGAAACTCGAGTAACCCTCGGGGCCATCTTCGATGCCGTATCCAACAAACGCGATTTCGCCTTCTGTGGAGCCTGACTTGCCGAGGCTTGTGAGTTTGAAGTCGGTGCCCGCGGTGAACGCGATTTCGCCGCCACCGCACAGCGCCACGATGCGCTCCTCGACCACTTCACGCTTTCCACCGAGCGAGAATGGTTGGCGGTAGGTCTTCGAACCGCCTTCTGCAGGTTGGTAGGCAGGCTCCAGTCCCGCTTTGCGGAACTGATCTTCCATGTACTCCATCGCGCGTTCCATGCCACGGGTGCCAGGAAGGCGACCTTCCATCCACGGGCTTGCGAGGATCGTGAGGTGTTCGTTGAAACTCTGGACGAGCGGCTCGGCAGCACCGATCGCCTTGTGGATCTGTGGACGATCCGTCGAAGCAGGCACGTTGTCTGCCGGAACATTTTCCGCCGGTGCGCTTGGGGTCGTGGCGGCGTTTGCGGTGGAAGTTCCCGGCGCACTCTCGGGTGCACTGTCGGTCGACTTGGTGGTTCCCGCGGCTGTGTCCTGTGCAAACGTCGAGGGAACGGCGACAATCACCGCCGATGCAACGAGCGTGCGAACCCATCCACCGACCGAGAGCGAGAGAAGTGAGCGCGTCTCGGGACAATCGTTCGTGTGCATGGTTTTGGCCTTTGAAGTGCGCGGATCAACGGGAGCGGCGTTCGGAGGTCGTGACACAATCTGAAACGAGAACCGAGATGCGGGCTCGACTCAGAGTGGTGCTCGGTTCGGCGCTCAGTTTGACGTTTGGTTTCGGAACGGTAAGCGCGGAACGAATTTTTACCACGTCGGCGAGTGCCGCGACGGCGGAACGCGCATCTTTCGCCGCGATTGCCGAACGGCATCCGCAAGATGGACCGCACGTCGACCTTCGATTTCGCGTCGACCGAGCCGAATTCGTGATCGAAGCGTCGATGAATCTGGTGTTTCTCGACTGGATGATCGATGTGCCGCGCGAAGACCCTGAGCGGATCGACGAGAGCGAGCTTCCCCAAATCGCGGCGCGCCTTGAGCGGTATTTCGCGCAGCAAATGCCCGTGAGCATCGACGGGATTGTCGTTCCGCCCGCCATTCGCGCGGTACAGGTGAATGCGCCCGATGAGTCGTTGCTTCCGTTGTTTCCGATCAGCGGTTGGAAAGGGCTCCGCAAGATCTTCTTCAACCTCGCCTATCCGCTGAAGGCGGCGCCCGATGAGATTTCGCTCGCGTGGCCCGCGTACCCGCCCGACTTACTCTCGCCGCTGCCGCAGAAGCCACCGCTTGAAATCGCGACCGAGTGGGTCGCGGATGGCTTGCGATCGTCGGTGCTCTTCACCCGTGCGGAGCCGGGGTTCACGTGGCGACGGCCTTCAGGGGAGCTCTCCTCGCGGCTTGAGAAAGTCCCAACGCCGTCGGCGCCCGCGCCTCTCGTGCCGCCGTACGCAACACTTGCGATTGGTCTCTTCGTGATCGCCTTTAGCGCGGCGGCGCTTGCGAAACGTCCGCCGATTGTGGCGCTTGGAACGGGAATGCTCGCGGCGGTCGTGGTGATCATCGTGCGGCCTGCGGGGCCTGCTTTTTTCGCCTTCGGAACGAGGGCTCCCGTACAACTCGACCCCGCAGAGGCGACGCGGATTTTCACCGCGCTTCAAACGAACCTCTACCGAGCATTCGATTACGAAGCGGAGAGTTCGATCTACGACGCACTCGCGGAGAGCGTCGATGGCGAGTTGCTCGAAGAGACCTATCTCTCGGTGCGCCGTGCGCTCGTGATGGAAGAGGAGGGCGGCGCGATGAGTCGTGTGGTGAGCGTGCGGCCAGTCGCGACAAGCGTTGTTTCGCAGGGCGAAATCGACGACGGTGGCGTTGTGGCTCGGGCGTTTACCGTCGATGCGACGTGGCAGGTGGACGGTCGTGTGACCCACTGGGGACATGCCCACGATCGCACGAATGAATACGAGGGAAGATTCACCGTCGCGGCAACTCCGAACGGCTGGCGTATTCACGACGCGGAGATCACACGGCAAGAGCGCGTGGATGGAGCGACGCCCGAAGCCGAGGATGTGGTTCCGCGGATTCCTGCTGAGGATGAAGAGCTGTAGGGGCGAGGCTCACGAGCGCGGAACGAAGTGAAGCGCGAGAGGATGATGTCGGACGAAGTGCGACGTTTCGTGTGGCATCACATTTAGTGATGGCGACGCGAAGTTCATGCGTCAGATGCAACGATGTTCGATGGACGCGCCGTGAGTACTTGTGAGTCAAGCCACTACCTCTTGCTTCGCAAGGGGTAGTGCCACACGACACGACAAACGACGCCGACGTCAACTGCTCAGGCTTCGCTGCGCTCCGCCTTCGGCAACGTCCGATGTCATCGACGCCAGAGCGAGGGCGCGGCAAGAGCGCGTGGATGGAGCGAAGCCGGAGGCGGAGGAGGTAGTTCCGCGGATTCCTGCTGAAGATGAAGAGCTGTAGGGGCGAGGCTCACGAGCGCGGAACGAAGTGAAGCGCGAGAGGATGATGTCGGACGACGTGCGACGTTTCGTGTGGCATCAGTACTTTTGCGGTCGCCGCTGCGGCGGCTCCCTCTGGTTGTGCCCTTCGGAGTGAATCCTCAGGGCACTGGCATGTCGTTTGTCTTTGCGACGGCGTCGCGTCGTGCGTACTTGCGAGTCAAGTCACTGCCTCTTGCTTCGCAAGGGGTAGTGCCACACGACACGACAAACGACGCCGACGTCAACTGCTCAGGCTTCGCTGCGCTCCGCCTTCGGCAACGTCCGATGTCATCG
>JBJOHQ010000152.1:0-10289 GCA_046047595.1 Planctomycetota bacterium
TCACAGCGAACTGGCCAACCCCGCGCGATCACTTCCGGCAAGTTGTAGCCGCCGGCCTTGCCCTTCCATGCGCCAGCTTGGAGAAAGCGATCGAACTCCTCCGCGGGGATTTCGCCAAGGACAATCCACGCCACATCGCGCCCCACGCGGCACCGCCCATCAGGGCTCATCAGACACCAGCCAGTGACCACGCCATGCCCCCGCCCCATCAGCGAGCGGATCATCGCGCGGGCGTCCTGCTCGTCCTTCGGCTTCCCGAGAACCGCGCCATCCCGCTCACAGACCGTATCCGCCGCGAGAATCCAAGCCGCAGGCGCGCCCCGTGTCGCGCGCTGGGAAGCGACACGCCGCGCTTTGAAGTGGGCGAGCGCAGGCGCAACTTCCCGAGCGTCAACATCGCCGAGCACCAGAGCGCCGTCGTCGAGGTCCGCGGGCTCAACTTCGATTTCGAAGCCTGCATCCCGCAACATGGCGATTCGCCGCGGCGAACCACTCGCGAGGACAAGGGTCGCCTTAGAAACCGGCGATGAAGTGCTGGTCCACTCTGAACCTGATGCGCGCTCTGCCACACCGCGAAGATAGCGACCAACGACAGATTCGGTGTGCAGTCACGCGTGAGTCGCTACGCTTTCACTCCCCGAGATTGACAACAGCCTGCGAATACGTGACTCTTCCGACCCGCCGATCTGATCCGTCCCGAACTCGCCTCGCACCGCAACACCACCTAGCCGAAGGCCGATGATCTTGTGACCGACGACCAGACCAACAGCAACCGCGAAGTGACCGTCCGGATGTCCGGCGAGGACGCGACACCGACCGTGCCATCCCCGGCGGGCACTCAGGCAGGCGATGGTTCACGCGCAGGTTCCAATTTTGACACGATGCTCGGCCGAGTCGTCGTGGAGCGCGGCCTCGTCACTCCCGAGGAACTTGACCAGTGCTCGAGCGACCAGCGTTCGCGCGGTCGCGCTGCCGCGCCGATTACGCTCGCGGAGCTCTTGGTTGAGAAGGAGTTTCTGACCAAGCGGCAAGTGGAGAGGCTTCGCGGCGATCTCGAGGCTGTCAAGACGAGTCAACAGATTCCTGGTTACCGCATCATTCGGAAACTTGGTGCTGGCGCGATGGCAACTGTGTTCCTCGCGAAGCAACTGTCGCTCGATCGACTCGTGGCGATCAAGGTGCTCCCTAAGAAGTTCTCGCAGAATCAGAACTTCATCGAGCGCTTCCTCCGCGAAGGCCGCGCAGCAGCCAAACTCTCGCACAACAACATCGTCGCGGCTTACGAGATCGGCCAAGCGGGCGAACATCACTTCTTCGTGATGGAGTATGTCGACGGCGACACGGTGTACGACCGAATCGTTGCACGAAAGCGCCTACCTGAACGCGAGGCACTTGAGATCATTCGGCAAGTTGCTTCTGCGCTGCAACACGCGCACGAAATGGGCTTCATTCACCGAGACATCAAGCCAAAGAACATCATGATGACAACCGGCAATGTTGCGAAACTTGCCGACCTCGGCTTGGCGCGCGCGATGAGCGACAAAGAAGCTGCGGAAGCAGAGTCTGGCCGCGCGTACGGAACGCCTTACTACATTTCGCCCGAGCAAATCCGCGGCGCGGTGCACATCGGCCCGCCAGCCGACATCTACGGTCTCGGCGCGACCTTCTACCACATGGTCACGGGCAAACTGCCGTTCGATGGCACAACGCCGTCACAAGTGATGCATCGCCACTTGAAGGACGCGCTCGTTCCGCCGGATCACGTAAATCCACAAATCTCGGGCGGAACCGCGCTCATCATCGAAACCATGATGAAGAAAGATTCGCGCGAACGCTATCAAAGTGCGCGTGATCTTGTGCGCGATCTTGAACTTGTGCTTTCGGGGCAGGAGCCCGAATACGCAAAGCCCGTCGTCGACATCTCTACGATTTCCTCGGCGGTTTCTGCCTCGGCGCAAGATCCGATTGCAATCGTGCGCAAGGACGATCCAAAGCCATTCGCCAGTCTTCCGGCGATCGTGCTCATCGCTTTGCTCGCCGTTGTAAATATCGTGCTACTCGCGGTTGTCCTGCTTCGTTGAACGAATGCACGACCGCCGACCGCGCGAGCACGACGACATCAATTCATCGCGCCGAGCACATTCGATTGGCGGTCATTCAATTGGCGGTCATGCAATTGGCGCGCGATACATTCGCGACAATCGCTTCGGTGTCACGCGGCGACTACAACGACAACGGCGCCTTCAACAATGAGGGAGTCGGCAACGACTCAGTCGGCGACTTCAACCATGACCTCAACCATGACTTCCACTTCAACGGTTGCGTCGAGAGGGAGCGCGTTCGTCCCCACCGCAGCCCGCGCGTGACGACCGGCCTCACCGAAGACTTCTTGCATGAATTCACTCGCGCCGTTGGCAACCTTCGGTTGGCCGTCGAAGCGGTCATCCGATTGCACAAAGACACCCAAACGCACAATGCGCCGGACTTTCGAGAGGTCGCCGCCGAGTTGGTCGGCAACAACCGCGAGCGCGTTCAGAGCGCACTGCTTCGCGGCCTTCTGCGCGTCTTCGATGGAAACCTTCGATGGCACAGGCCCCGTTGCCAACAAAGCGCCGCTTGCCATCGGGAGTTGCCCCGACACAACGATCAGGTTTCCGGTCCGAACGGCTGGGACGTAGGCGGCAACGGGCTTCGGTGCGGCGGGGAGTGTGATACCGAGGCGCTCAAGCGCGGCGTGTGGATTCGACATTGAAGTGCTCCAAGGAAGAGCGCAATCGTACCGCGAGGTACCGTGGATGACATCGCCGCGAGTTCTCGACGCCGACGGAATGAGGTCTGCGATGAGAACTGCGCGCGACGGGTGCCCTCAGGTCGATGAGAACTCGGGCCAAGCGGGTTACTCAAGTTCGCCATCACGACACATGCGTGTGCAATCAACCCAAGCACTGAGCGGTGGTCGCCCTGAGTCTTCATGGATCACAAAACGCCTCGATAACCTTCAGCCCTCGATTTGCTCAGGGTCACCACGTTTGTTTCATCGTTCCGCCTGCGCTCCGCCTGAGATGTCCGTTCGAGGCAGCACCACACCGAGCATGTGTGGGTATGCATGCCTGCTATTGGCTCAAGCATCGGTGGCGACTTGAGTTCCAGCGCGGGTTTTCAGAACGGGACTTCTGCCTAGGCCTCGTCCCACGTGTCGCGCCAAGAGCAGGACCACGCCCAACCCGCGTGCGAACCCAGTGCGAACCCAGTGCGACCCATGCGCGACCCATGCGCGCATCCGCCGTGTGCGCGATTCTTGCCGACTCCTCTCGCAGCGAACACGCGGATACATCGCGTCAAATTCGCGCGACTCCTCACAACCCAACAGTCCAGTCCACTTCTGTTCCGAATTCTCCGTACACAGGAACTTGACACACGCTGCACGCGTACTACTCTGCACTCGTTACCTGACGGCTGCGGCTATTTCGAGGTTGAGCCACCTATCTTTCGGCTCCTCTTCACACCGTCCTGATTGTGTTTCTTGTCGGCCCCCCGACGCTTCCGCCGCAACCGCCGACAATTTGAAGCCCTGCCTGAGTGATGCTGCGCCTTGCTGCAGCAGAACCTCTTCAGCACGGCGCTGCCCCCCGCAAAGCGGCCACTTCGGGTCCTTTCATGGCTTGATGGCTCCAGACATGACTCTGCTCATGATTTGGTGGGTCACACGCGACTGCCTCGAAACGGCCTGAGCGTGCCTCCACCAACCGTGCGAGTCGTGAGTGGGAGTCGTCCGAGGACCGTCTGAGGCCCGTCTAAGGACCGTCTAAGGACCGTCTGAAGTCTTGGCCGACCCAGCGAAGCCCGCAAAGCCCGAGAAACTTTGCACGGCGGCAGTGCTCAGGCAGGCCTAATCAGGGGCTCCCCCTTTCAACTCGTTTTCGATCGAAGTTTTGATCGAACGACGCCTGTCCGAAGAACGCATTGGCGCGTTTCGTCGTACGGACCGCACGAGGGGCTTGCTGAGGAGAGTGCTGAGGAGCACCTTGCACGAGCACAATGCAATATGCTGCGTGCCCGCCCCTCCCCGTTGAGCCGTGCATCGCCCGATGCATGCTCAGCCCCATTCGCTTGCCGTTTTCGGCGTGTTTCTTTCCACGCCGCCTTCATTCCCCCACCGTGGTCCAACACAGTCTGTTGACCACACCTCTTTCAGGAGTCACACATGCGAACTGACACGAACCGCAACAAGAGCGGCCTCGCACGCGGGTTCACCCTCGTCGAACTGCTCGTCGTCGTGGCGATCATCGCCCTCCTCATCGGCCTGCTTCTGCCGGCCCTGAGCAAGGCGCAGCGCTCGGCGAAGACCCTCCAGGACTCGGCGAACATCAGCCAGATCCACAAGGGCTTCCTCACCTACGCCAACCAAGACGACAAGGGCCGCCTTCCGATCCCAGGCCTGATTCGCCGTCTGTCGGTCGGTGGCACCTTCTACCCGGGTCAGGGTGAAGAGAATCCAACCCAGAACAAGACTGAGGCGCTCTACAGCTCGATGATCGCCAAGGGCTTCATCACGCCGGAAGTCTGCGTCTCGCCCGTCGAGACGAACCCCGTCGTCAAGACGAAGTCGGACTACAACTACAACTCGTACAACCCAGGTGCCGCTGGCGACGCTTCGGGCCCATTCCACTGGGATGCGTCCTTCAAGGCCAACATCTATGCAAACCCAGATGGTGGCGCGATCAACGTGTCGCACGCCTCCTACGCGCACCTTGCGCTGATCGGCGACCGCAAGAAGTACTTCTGGAACAACAAGGCCGACGGTACCCGTCCGATGATCGGCAACCGCGGCACCTTCAAGGGCAAGGTCCAGGGCGACAACTACTCCAAGAGCTACACCCTGTCCTTCCACGCACCCGACGATACTTGGGAAGGCAACATCTGCTACGGCGACAACCACGTCAGCCTCGAGAAGAGCCTCATCCCTGACACCGTTCAGTACGAGTGCGGTAGCTCGAACCTTGCGAAGGACAACCTCTTCACCGTCGACACCTACTTCCAGTCGTCCCAATGCGGTGGTCCGATCCTCGGTGGCGATACTTGGCTCTGCATGCACCACGGTGCGACGGCCACCCTTGTCGCTGAGTCCAAGGAACTCCTGACCAACGGCGCAACGCCAACCAACTGAGAGAAACATGCTCATTGCAGCCCCTCCAAGGGCGCATGAGCACGTCTCACCAGCAAGCAATTCAAGTCCTATCGCTCATCTCTTTCGGAGCAGAATCATGCAAAAGAATTCATCCATCCGCAGCAGCCGCGGCTTCACGCTCATCGAGCTGCTCGTCGTCATGGGCATCATCGCCCTCCTCCTCGCGATCCTCCTCCCCGCCCTCGGTAAGGCTCGCGCCACCACCAAGCGCGTGAAGGATTCGACGCAAATTCAGCAGATCCACAAGGGCTTCATCACCCTGTCGCTCGACTACAACGGCATTTACCCAACGCCAGGTCTCATCAACCGCGTGGGTACCACCCCAGGCGTCGGCGCTGAGGATCTCGCAAAGAACACGCACGCAAACATGTACTCGGCGTGCATCATGAACAACGCGTTCGATGCACAGTCGCTCGTTTCGCCAGCGGAAGTCAGCACGAACGTGCTCGCGTTCTCCAACTACAACTTCGATTCGTACAACGTCACGGCGGCGTCGGATCTCTACTGGGATCCGAACATGAAGTCGGACCTCACCACGCTCTCGAACACGAGCTACGGAACCCTCCACCTCGCGGGTACCCGCAAGGCGAAGGAGTGGAAGGACACCAAGAACTCGAAGTTCGTGGTGCTCGGCAACCGCGGCGTCAAGAACGGCAGCTTGGCTCCAGCTGACTACAACAGCTCCAAGACGCTTCAAATTCACGGCGCAGCGAAGCAGTGGGAAGGCAACGTCTGCTTCAACGACAACCACGTCATCTTCGACAACAAGTTCTCGCCAGATGGCATCGGTTCCTTTGTGGCCTCCGGCTCGACGGTCCCGGTTCCAGACAACATCTTCGCGGATGACACTGTGGCGAACGGCGCTGACTCGTGGCTGACCGTCATCTCGACGGTGAGCGCGCAAGGCGCCCCCACCATCACGTGGGACTGAGAAACAGGTGTCGGAGAGTCTGAACAAGACCTTCTGATGCGAACCTGAAACCTTCCGCGGCCGACCAGAGTCCCTGGTCGGCCGCGGTGCTTTTTGTCCAGGCGCGTTTCAATGCAGCGCGATGTCAAACGCTCGTCTCTCGAGCTCCACGACTTCAACGCTACGATGCGAGGATGCTGCGTGGAACGGAATGCCCTCAATCTCAGCGGTACCTGACGTCTCCACGCGTTCCAATGCAACAGGGCCTCGCGCGTTCCGCGTCGCCTCTCCTCGCGGTACTCCTCTCCTGTATCGCGCTTCTCACTGCATCCCGAAACACCTCCGCGCAGATCGTCCCGAGCGCACAACCGATCGCTGTTCCTGCGGGACGGCAAGCCGAGCGTGTTGCGGTGCTCCCGATCACAGGCCCCATCGACTCTGTCACGCTTTGGTCGATCGAGCGCCGACTCAAGGCCGCAACAGAGCAAGGATTCCAAGCGGTCGTCCTTGACCTTGATACGCCGGGCGGCGAAGTCGGCGCAACGATCGATATTTGCCTTCGCATCAAGAGCGAAGCACCCGCAAACACCGTGGCGTGGATCCATCCGAAGGCCTACAGCGCAGGAACACTCATCGCGCTCTCCTGTCGTGAAATCATCGTGGCTCCTGGTTCCGTCTTCGGTGACGCAGCACCGATCGTCGCGCTCCCCGGACTTGGTCTTCAACCACTTCCACAAGCCGAACGCGCCAAATTGGAATCGCCGCTCCTCGATGAACTCGATGCGGCCGCCGAGCGACGCGGTGATGATCCGCGACTCTTGCATGCGTTTGTCGTGACCGAGCGCGAACTCTGGCTTGTCGAGCGCAGGGCCGATGGTGCACGTCGCTTCGTGGATCGCGCCGATCTTGCATTGCTTGGCATCGAGCCAACGACGGCGCCCGCGAAGTTTGATCCGGGAAGCGGACGCCGCCCGGCTTCACCCAACGATCTCGCGCTTGATCCAAACGACGACTGGCGCATCGTGGAAGCGATTGACGACGGCGCACGACTGCTCGTCGCGCAGTCCGATGAAGCGCTTCGTTGGGGTCTCGCAGCTGCGACTGTGAAGGACGATCAGGAACTGCAGCAGTTTTTCGCGGCGCAGGAGTTGGTTCGATTCCCCGAAAGCTGGACGGAGTCGGTCGTGCGGCTCCTCGTTTCGTGGCCAATGCGCATTCTCCTCATTGCGATTTTCGTCGTCGCGCTTGTCATCGAAACGCTGCACCCGGGCATCGGAATCGCCGGCGCGATCGCCGCAGGCGCGCTCATCCTTCTTGTGGGTGCACCCAGTCTCCTCGGACTCGCCGAATGGTGGGAGATTCTCCTCGTCATCGCAGGCATTGGCTTGATCGGTATCGAGATCTTTGTCACGCCAGGCATTGGATTCATCGGACTCTTCGGCGCGATCTGCGTGCTCTTCGGCCTGATCGCGAGCTTCACTGGTTCCGATCCAACAAGCGCGGGCGAACGCTCGTTGCTACTCACCGCATCGACGACAACTGTGGCGGGGCTTGTGATTGGCGGCCTTCTCACCTGGTTCGCGTCGCGTTGGTTCCGCGAAACGAGCATCTTTCGGAGAGCAGTCCTCTCCGCTTCGGTCGTTGGAGGCCACGAGATGCCGTCGCGGAACGCCACGCTTCTGCCCGCCATCGGAGTACGCTGCGTCGCCGACACCGACCTTCGACCTTCAGGACGCGTACAAATCGACGGGGAACTCTTCGACGCTCAATCGACCGGTGACTACATTGCGCGCGGATCAGAGGTTGTCGTCGTCTCGCGCTCAGGAAGTTCTGTGATCGTGGAACTCGCCCGCGACGCGTCAAGCGAAACGTAATGTTTCATACATCTCGCCACCTGCGCACGATGTCACCCACGCCCGAACCTGCGGCAACATCCGCGAAGCATCCGACGAAAGCCACATGAACGGCGAATCAACCTCCGGTCACCTCATCGCATCGATCTTGCTTGGTGTCGCCGCATTCGGAATCTTCTTCATCGAATTCGTGATTCCATCGGGTGGACTGCTCGCGATCCTCTGCGTGATCTGCGCGGTTGCTTCGGTCGTGCTTGGTTTCATGCACGATGCGACGCTCGGCATGACGCTCCTCGCGTTGTATGGACTCGCTGCGCCGTTCATGCTGATGTTCGGCTTGCGGCTCGCAACGAAATCGCCGATGGGCCGACGCATGGTGCTTTCCGCGGAAGATCCGGCGCGCACTGGTGCAAAAATCGCCGACGAATCCTCCGATCTCCCCAAGGTGGGCGCGCGGGGTGAGGCGCTGACTCCCCTTCGCCCGGCTGGATTTGTCCGCATCAACGGGCGACGCATCGACGCGACTGCGGAAGGCGATCTCATCGACGCAGGAACCGCCATCGAAGTCGCGTCT
Organism: Planctomycetota bacterium; assembly: GCA_046047595.1. Lineage (GTDB taxonomy): Bacteria > Planctomycetota > Phycisphaerae > Phycisphaerales > SM1A02 > QWPT01. The sequence continues at coordinate 8,526 of JBJOHQ010000152.1, forward strand.
GTTCGCGATGGGCAAGTGCGCGTCCGCGTTGTTCGTTGAACCCTGCTACCCTCTACGCCCACAGACTGCTGAATCTCCGGGAACAGGAGCGGTAGGCGAGCAGCGTTGCGCGTTGCCAACTCAGTCGGCTCGATCTCCGTCGGCAGTTTCGATTTGCACACCAACGAAAGGACACCGAACGATGACCTCGCTCCTTGCCCAAAATGTCACGCCCACTCAAGTGATCGTCTGGATCATTGCGGGTATCGCCTTCCTCATCGGCCTCTTCATCTTCTTCACGATGCTTGGCGTCCTGAAGTTGTATGTGCAAGCCCTCTTTAGCGACGCGAAGGTCGGCATGCTCGATCTCATCATGATGCGGCTCCGAAAGGTCCCGCCGGAAGTCATCGTCCTCAACCGCATTTCCGCGAAGAAGGCTGGCCTCGACATTCCGACCGACCTGATGGAAGCGCACTACCTCGCCCGCGGAAACATCAGCCGCGTGGTCGCGGCAATGATCGCCGCCGACAAGGCTTCCATCGAACTCCCTTGGAACCGCGCGACGGCTATTGATCTTGCGGGCCGCGACATTCTCGATGCAGTGCAAACGTCGGTGAACCCGAAGGTCATCGACTGCCCAAGCGTTCAATCTGGCAAGACCACGATCGATGCAGTCGCGAAGGACGGCATCCAGTTGCGTGCGAAAGCCCGCGTCACTGTGCGTACCGCGATCTCGCGACTCGTCGGTGGCGCGACCGAAGAAACGATCATTGCGCGCGTCGGAGAAGGCATCATCTCAACGATCGGTTCTGCTGGTGATCACAAAAGCGTGCTCGAGAACCCCGACCGTATCTCGAAGACGGTGCTTGCGAAGGGTCTTGACTCAGGCACGGCGTTCGAGATTCTTTCGATTGATATCGCTGACGTCGACGTTGGCGAGAACATCGGTGCCCAACTGCAAGCCGCGCAAGCGGAAGCCGACACCAAGCGCTTCCAAGCGCAGGCCGAACAGCGTCGCGCGCTCGCCGTCGCACAAGAGGTTGAGTATCAGGCTGAGGCGCAGAAGAATCGCGCGCTCGTCGTACTCGCTGAAGCCGAGGTACCAAGGGCGGTTGCAGAGAGCCTCCGCACGGGCAAGCTCGGCTTGATGGATTACTATCGCATGCAGAATCTCACCGCGGATACCGCGATGCGCACGTCGATCGGTGGTGGCGGAACCTCGCAGAGCTGACCTGCGATTGAACGCGCGACGTTCGGGCTGGAAAGGATCTTCACCTCACGATGCCGACACTCTTCGTCGTCATGCCTGTGTACAACGAGCCTGCCACGCTTGGCGAAGCGGTCGCGCGTGCACGACGTGCCCCGCTTCCCGATGGTTGGCAGGCGCAGGTTGTACTCACCGACGATGGATCGGACGACGCGACGCGCGCGTGTGTCTGCATGCTCGGCGACCAAGGCGAGGCACTTGTCTCGTTTCATCCGAAGAATCGAGGGAAAGGCGCTGCCATTCGCACGGGCTTCACGCGCGCGCTTGAACTCGCCCGTGACGATGACGCCGGTGTGATTCAAGATGCCGATCTTGAGTACGACTCTGCCGACTTCACGCGGCTGCTTGAACCCGTGCGTTTGGGTGAAGCTGACCTCGTTGTTGGCAACCGGTGGGCCGAGACACCGAAAAGCCTCAAGCGACGATTGCACCGATTGTTGAACGGGATTCTCACATTTGCGAGCAACCTCGTCACAGGGCTCGTGGTTCGTGACATGGAGTGCGGTCTCAAACTCTTT
>JBJOHQ010000153.1:0-7635 GCA_046047595.1 Planctomycetota bacterium
TTGCACGCAGGGCGCCAGCGGATTGGCGCCCTGCGTGTTTTTGTATGAGATGAAATGAAACACGTCGCGCTGCATCACGCGGCGACGCGCGGCGTCACGCCGCCTTGCGCTGCGCCGTTGTCAGCCGCTCGATGGCGTGCACGATCTGCTCCGCAACAACGCGCTGATGCGCAGGATTGAAGTCAAAGTCAAACGACACACCCGCGTAGATGCGGTGCGAGCTATCCATGTGAGTATGCACGACGCGTGCCGCACAAGAAACGGGAACGGGCATCACGTCACCGAGCGTGAATCGAATCCAGAAGAGCCGATGTCGCGAGAGCGCGGCGGCATCCGCTGGTTCCACGAGAATGCCAAGACCACCGCCGCCGAGATTGACGAGCGTCGCATCAAAGCCAGGCCCGACGGTCGGGAGCAAATCATCGCTTGGCGCCGCAAGCTTTTCACCCGCGAGTGCAGCGCGGAATGCAATCTCGCTTGCGCGCTGTGCCGGCAACACTGAACGCGGCTCAAGCAACGGCCAAATTTCCACTTTCGGCAGATTGATCGCGGCGACATCGACGCGCGTTGCACGGCGCAAACAGCGCTCAACATGATTTGGGAGTGTGAGGCGAACCGCTCGATGCGAGCGCGGATAAGGCGCCTTCGGTTGCCATGCGCCCGTCACCTTCGTCCGAAACATCCATCGATTTTGTCCGATCGCAATCGCTCCAACGAGTTCGGTCCCGATCGGCAATTCAACCGCGCGGCCGAGCGCGAACGGCAAGTCCACTGCAACCTCAGTCTCGCTGAGATCAAGTACTCGCACGCGCCACACAAGGTCACTCGCACCAAGCACCGCTTCGTCATCGGTGCCGTCGCGCGCGACGGCGATTTCAATCGCGCCTTCACGTGCACGAAGTTGTTCGAGAGAGCGTCGCCACTCAGTGGTTCGTGATCTTGAAGCTGGCATGGAAATCTCCTTGCGGACAAGCGCGAGGCGCACCCCAGAGTGAGGCGCGGTCAGACCCGCGGACGCGAAGAAAACAAGCCCTTCGCTTCCGCTCTTTCAATCGGCTCGTCGAGATGCGCGGTTTTGTCGGATCGCCGCACGGAGCGCGAGAAGCAGCGAAAGGTGGGAATCGGCCCCCGCCAACACACCGCTTCGACCATCACTGCCACCGTATCGGACGCTGTAAAAGCGGTCGGTAACGTTGAGGAACGCTTCGCCGAGCGCATGATCGCGTGCGCGAAGTTCCTCAGCGAATCGACGTGGCGTCAAGTGTGCGGGCTTCGCAAAGCCTGCACGCTCGAGCATGTCAAGCGCTTCGACGTAGAACGCAGCGTCCCGCACAAGTCGTCGTTGTTCCGCGCGCGTTGCACCAAGAACCCCGAGTCGCGCGCGCAGTCGACGACGTCGAGTTCGCACGATGAGAACCGCAAGAAGTGTCGTGCAAACTCCAATCGCAATCGTCGCAAACCACGCACCGCCCGCACGACCGAGTGAGAGATCGGTCGCGATCGCGCGCATCTTCGCCAGGAGTTGCGAGAGTCGTTCGCCTGCAGCATCACGCCAAGATCCCTGCATCCGACTCGCGAATGTCGACTGCACCGAAGCGTCGTAACTCACAACGCGCGAGTTCCAAAAGAACTCGAGACTTCCATAAATCCAGCGGAAACGATCGACAAACGAACGATTGCGCTCCTGCAACTCGATCAAACTCTCTTCGGGCGTTGCGTCGATTGCCATCCACGCGTCTGGCCCAGTGCGAACTTCAACCCACGCGTGGGCGTTCGATTCGCGCACGATGTAGTGCTCGCTGCGCTCGTCGTATTCGATGGCGATAAAGCCCGTCACAATGCGCGCTGGGACTCCGAGCGAACGCAGCACTGCGCAAAGTCCGCTCGCGAAATACTCGCAATGACCGCGTCGATAGCGCGTCAAAAAGCTCACGATCGGATCTTCACCTTCGACACGCGGCAGCGTTGAGAGATCCGTCGTGTACGTGAAATTCGTGCGCAAATACGCCGCAATCGCGCGTGCTGCCTCGCGCCCCCACACCGCGCGCTCAGCGGCCGTCGCGTCCGCGGCCGGTCGCTGCGGCAAACCGCTGTTCGCTTGAACTTCCGCGAGGATCGATTCCGCGATCGGCTTGACCCTCTCGACGGGGAACGAGAGATAGACGCCGCGAGGTTCTGTACCAGCACTCAGCGCGCGCAGCATTTCTGTCGACGGCTGTGACTGTACCTCTAACTTGTAGTTCCAGTAGCGCGCCATGCGATCGGTCGAAACATCACGCAGTACGAGCGTCGCCGGATCGATCGACACCGAACGCGGCTCGCTCGTTGCGATCGCGATAGGCGCGTAGATCGAAAAGATCACGTCGGTCGCAAACGACCGCATCTCGATATCCACGGTCGCTGCAGGGCCTGGCGGATCTGGTTCGTTTCGCGCAAGTCGCGCGAACGCTCCATCCTCAGGCGTCCGCACGGTTCGAATACCTGCCTCCGCACGAAGCGGCACCCATCGTTCACCAGTCGCGTCATACCAACCGAGCACTGCGCCGCGCAGCAGCAAAGGCCGCAGCATGCGCCGCGCCGAGCCGTCTGGGTCAATCCAACGAACTGTGAAGAGTTCTCGGCGACTCTCGGTGATGCGATCACCGCGACGCAATCGAATCTCATCGGTGAATCCGCTCACACTTCTCCCGGCCATGCTCGCGCTTCCGATTTCGGCAAATCGCGGGAAGAGAATGAAGACGCCGACACCACCTGCGAGCACCACAAGAATCGACGCGATCACAAGCCCGCGAAACTGCGGCGAGGAGCGGCGTCCGATGGCGATCTCAAGCGGCGGCGAGAAACCTCGGCTCAATTCGCGTGACTGCCGCGCTTCCTCAGCACTGCGCGCGAGCCGCCAAAGCATGGTTGTCCAAATCGCAACGCAGACATAGATGATCACGAGAAGACCGAACGCAAACTGCACGCTCTCAAGGCAACCAGCGATCACAAGCATCGTCGACAGTGCGAATCTCTGCCGTTCCTCGGACGCGGTGCGTCGCGCGAACAACTTCGCGATCAGAATCCAAACCATCGCGCGACCGAGCGCACCCATGGCATCAGCGATTTCCCCCGTCGCGAGAAATTGGAATGTTTCCCACGCGATGGCGCAAGTCACGAGCGTGTTCGCAGCCCAATCCGGAATCGTCCGGCCTCGCGGACCTTCCGTGACATACCAACTCAGCATCGCAAGAACGACGCCGAGAAACAGCATCGTGAAGTCGAGTTCTGCGATGGAGAACGCGACGATCGCGACGATGGCCAGCAAGAAACTCGCGATGCGATGTCGACGAAGGAGCGTCATCTGCGCACCTCACGCCGTTGCGAAGCGATCGGTGCGCGCTCATCCGCAGTGCTCTTCGTTGATCCACGCACGATGAGCGACTCGAGCTGTCGCGCCGTGAAATGCCACGCTTCCGCAGGCGCCACCGACGTATCCGCGCGATCAGCATGCACCACAATGGTCGTTGCGCGTTCCTCGCTCGAAGAAAGCCCATTTCCAACAGCACGCGGCAGTTCTAAATCAAGTGCAGCAAGCAACGACATGATCTTCTCGCGATGAAAATGGCCGCGACGAAGGGCAACCGACGGAATCGGCAGTCCCGCCACTGACAGTGCGTACTCGTATCCAAGTTGATCGCAGTACGCGATGAAACTCGCCGCGAGCACGATCGCGCGCTCTTCAAGTTCACGCGCATCTTCACCCTCGCTCACACGCAGCGCACTCGTTGGCCGCGAAAGATCAAGCAAAATCCGCACACGCGGCGGCACGCTTCGACTTCGTTCGATTGACGCAAGTTTGCCCGTTCCGGCGAGGCGTTTCCACGCAATCTGCCGCACGCTGTCACCCGGTCGATACTCGCGCACCCCGAAGAAGTCGTCGGTCCCGCCACCTTCACTCGACATCCGCTGCCCACCAGCACCGCCGGCGGTCACGCGTTCAAGAACTCCCTCTTGGATCGGATGCACTTCCGGATGAATGAGCACTTCTGCGGGCTGCGTGTAGACAAGCACTTTGCGCAAGAGATCGAAAGGGAAAGTCGACGTCACCTCGAAACGCGCGAGGCGGATCGTTCCTCGTCGCGTTGGACGAAACACCGCTTCTGCATGGACGCGATCGCCAGGTCCGACGTGCAAGATCCAAGCTTCACCGGCAGGCTCAAGACCACTCCCCTTCGTTGCATCGACTTCGGCGACATGCAGGTCGTATGCAGGAATCACACGCGATGAATTCTGAATCTCGTATCGGACAAGCAGTGGTTCGCCGACACGCCCTCGCCGCGGTTCAATCCGAATCGCCCGCAGCGGCATCATCATCAAGCCACTCACAATGCCCGACGCGACAAGCGCCGCGAGCAAACAGGCAAACACCCAAACGAGCAAATTGTTCGGCCGCGAGCCCGCCGCGATGCCGATCGCAAGAACCACACCCGCATACACGACACCCGCGCGAATGACGCGGGTTCGGCGCTTCGGAATGTCGCTCGCAAGAGGCATGTTCGCATTGTGGCGGGAGCACGGACGAAAGGCGAGCCCACGACTCACATTGCCGCCACATTCTGGGTCACATCACCAGACACTCCTCTATGCCACGAAAGTCACCGCTTCGTACGCACATTCACGCTGTCAAAATCGACGCAGTTTGCGGCCCGACTTCGAGCGGAGCATTCGCAATTGGCGCAATCACTCCCGTGACAACCCAGTCGCTGAGCCGTGAAATCGGCGCGGTCCGCAACGCATTTGCGGCAGACTCCGAGGAAGCACTCGCCGAATCTCCAGATAATCCCCGCGCATCGATTCGTCGGCCGTGTACATGGTCAACGTTGGCATCGAGGACTTCAAACCAAACGTGTTCAACGATGTCGTCGTCGCGGTTCTCCGCAACCTTTGCAAAGAACTGTCGCTCGGGATTTCGCGCTCTCGACGCGAACGCATGAAGGAACGCTGGCCATTCGAGCCTCGCGAGTCGCTCTTGAACTTCCGTTTCGCGCTGAGAGCGCATCAATCCACTTTCGCCACGCACGAGCTTTTGAAGTACTTCATGCGGCGGCACCCAGACGGGCCGAAACGCGCCGCGCTTTCCTGCTGCACAAATCGCGGCTCGCGGTGCACGAGGCATGCTCGCATGAGTTGCGTTGGTGCGATCTGAGGGACCACCGGGCATGCCAGGCGAAATCGTTTCGATCACTTCAGCAACTGGAACGAGTGCCACGGAAAGCCCCGCGCCCACCCCCGCGCCCACCTCGAATGGAACACCCGCGGCGGGAAGTGGCGTAGAAACAAACCGCGCGGCAATCGCATCCACCATCGCGAGCGCTGCGTGCAACTCATCCGCGGGAATCTCCAACATCTCCAATTCAGGTCGCGCGACGCGATGAAGCCCAACGGTTGTCAGCCAATATGGACCGTTCGCGCGATCGCGCGCTCCGATTTCGACACGAAAGAGATGCCGTTCGTCGAGAAAATCGCCGGCGCGCTTCGCGAGAAAGAGTCGCTTGATTTCCTCGACGCGATAGACAACGCCGAGATCCGGATTCAGCATGCATCGCGTTCGCTTGCCACCAGCGCGTGCGACAACCCCACCAAGTCGCGCCGCATCGAGCAGTGGATCGGCAAGTTCGAGGAGCGCTTCGACCAGAATCGACCAGCGCGCGTCTTTGGATTCGCCGTCCGGAATGTCGTTCGCTCCAACGCGCTCGCACCAGACGAGGATGGGCGACGCGCGACTTGGGATGCGGCATCGAAAGGCCCATTGCACTTCGTCTGCATCGGTTGGAAGCGGAGCAATATCTTGCGGCGCGACGCCGAAACTCTCGCCAAGCGCATCAAACGCATCGGCTGGATCGGGCAATTCATCGCCACCGACAAACGCGACATACCGCGACGATGGATACTCCTCCATCTCCCATGCGCTTTCGCGCGGCAAACCAATCTGAATGGGCATATGCTCACGGGCCATGGCGGCGAGTCTACGCGAAGTACGGATCTCTCTCCTCGCTGCTCAACACCTTTCCCTCGATGGCATTCCTTCGACGCCTCTCCTTTGTCGACTCTCCTACTCTGGAAAGTACGGCGCGAATCGCGCAGGATGCTGCACGGAAATCGTCTCGAGTTCGAGCAAGAAGTCCGCAGCCGCAGGCTGATCCGCAAGAAGACGCTGGCATTGCGCGAATGCACGCTCGTCGGCGTCGATCACCCGCGAGCGCAACCACGCCGCTTCGGCACTTCGGCTGGCAACCGTCTTCCAATCCTCCTCTGAACGCACACCCGCGCCTGTTATCCATGTCGCGACAAATGCATGCAGTTGCTGGAGCGCGTCTTCACGCGACGCGTCAGCGCGTACAAGAACTTCTGCAATCGAACGACGAACTCCGTCGGTTTGCTCACGCGCTTCCTTTGTGAGGCGCGCTCCCGCGATGAACACCTCAAGCGCGGGCCGATGACGCTCACGCGCCGGCGTCATGGTGGGGCGCGTCAGAGCACGCCAACGCTCGTGAAATGCGCGCTCCGCGGCCGGACCGAGCACGCGACCAAGTTCGCGCGCGATCTCCGTTCGAATCGTGATTGCACGCGTGCCGCACGCAACGGGATACCACGGTTCGCTCGGCAAACCTCCGTCACGTTGCCGGTCGATCAGTCGCACGAGGAACTCTCCAGCATTCCGCAGTTGCGCGGTCGCCGCCTCTTGGTGAGCCGCTCGAAGCTCATCCGCGTGCGCCAACACCAACGCCTCCGAAGCCTCGCGAATCACAGCGTCTGCGTCCATCGTTCGAACCAATTCAAACGGATTGACGACTGCTTCCGGAGCCGTTCCGCCGATGACGAACCACTCCTGCATGTCCGCAGTGGATCCAAGCAACGAGAGGAGTTCAAGCTCGATGCGAGCCGTCGCGATGCGCATGTCGTCGATCGAAACGTCCCCGAGGCGTGCTGCCTCCGCGAGGAGTCGTTCATTCGCACTTCGGTCAACCGCACGGAACGAGGCTGTCAACGCTGTAATCTCGCGGAGCGTGTCGCGCACACGCGACTCGGTTGAACGCCCGTCCCCACCTTCCGCCGAACCTTTCTCCAATCGACGCCCAGTCTCGCGAAATCGTTCGATCAACGATGCGGTTGACTGCGCGAGACGAGTTGCTTCATCCGCACGAAACTGATCGAGGCTCGCGGCCCGCTCGACATCGAGCCGCAGACCTGCAGAGAGCGCTCGCACGACGCGCGGAGAAAGCGCTGAACCAGCGAAAATGCGCATGCCTTGATCGCGGGTTTGTCCGATCGTCTCATCAACGTCCGGCACCTCGACCGACACTTCCATTTGCTGCGCCGGTTCGCCGTCCGCAAGCGCGACGACCGCATCTGCGCTCTCCTCGGCATTTCGACGCCCCGCAGAAACTTCAATAGAGAAGTACTCGAGTGATTCTCCGGCAACTCCGGTCGCTGCGGTGAGCTTTTTGTACAACGGCCCGACCAATTGCAGTAACGCCGTATACGCCGCCGCGCGATCCTTCGTCGATCCTGAAGCGAGCCGCGCTCGCAAACGCTTGTCTTCTTGAAAGTAGTCGTCGAACGCTTTCTCAATATCTGATCGCCGCACTTCAT
>JBJOHQ010000154.1:0-11957 GCA_046047595.1 Planctomycetota bacterium
TCATCGCCGGCCTCATGGCGATCGGCTGGTACTTCTCGACCTACGCCGATGTCGTCTCGATCATGCCCGAGGCGTACTCGTTCGCCGGTCCGATCTTCGCGTTCGGCCTCATCGCGTTCGGCTTCCTCGGCATGGGTCCCGTGACCATCGCCGTCGACAGCTTCGGCCCGGTGACCGACAACGCGCAGTCCGTGTACGAGCTCTCGCGCATCGAGGCGCAGCCCGGCATCAAGGACGAGATCAAGCGCGACTTCGGCTTCACGCCCGACTTCGAGAGCGCGAAGCACACGCTCGAGAAGGGTGACGGCGCAGGCAACACCTTCAAGGCGACCGCGAAGCCCGTGCTCATCGGCACGGCCGTCGTCGGCGCGACCACGATGGTGTTCGGCATCATCCTTGCCCTCATCAAGTCGCAGGCTCCGGCCGACGCGACCGTCGAGCAGCTCAAGGCCGCGTCGCAGACCGTCATCGCGAACCTCTCGATCGTGACCCCGGAAGTGCTCCTCGGCCTCCTCATCGGCGGCGCGGTGATCTACTGGTTCACGGGCGCCGCCACGCAGGCCGTCGTCACCGGCGCCTACCGCGCGGTCGTCTTCATCAAGGACAACATCAACCTCGATAAGGCCGAAGCAAGCATCGAAGACGCCAAGAAGGTCGTTGAAATCTGCACGGTGTACGCGCAGAAGGGCATGACGAACATCTTCATGGTCGTCTTCTTCTTCGCACTCGGCTTGCCGTTCTTCGATCCGTACTTCTTCATCGGTTACCTCATCGCGATGGCGTTCTTCGGTCTCTATCAAGCGATCTTCATGGCGAACGCCGGTGGCGCTTGGGACAACGCGAAGAAGATCGTTGAAGTGAACCTCCGTGCGAAGGGCACCGACCTCCACGCAGCAACCGTCGTCGGCGACACCGTCGGTGATCCGTTCAAGGACACTTCGTCGGTCGCGCTCAACCCCGTCATCAAGTTCACGACGCTCTTCGGCCTCCTCGCCGTTGAAATCGCGATCGCGATGAAGGACAACCCAGCGAAGATCTGGATCGGCATCGCGTGCTCGCTCATCGCATGCTTCTTCGTCTGGCGCAGCTTCTACGGCATGCGCATTCCAACCGACGCGAAGAAGTGATTGATTCGATCACCTCGGAACGGTTGAACTCTTCAGCATTGAAAAACACGGGTCGTCTTCGGACGGCCCGTGTTTCTTTTTTTGGTTTGCTTAACCCGCGAGTAACGTGTGCGCGAGCCCGCAGGTGCGAGCGAGTTCGATGAACTTCCGGCTCGGCGGCGCGGTTGCCTCGACGCGTTTCCCCGCATGGTTGAAACCGAGCAACCATGCGTGCAATCCGAGCGTTTCTTCTGGTGCCTTCGTCGAAGCGAGCAGCGCCGCGCCCTTGGTGTAGATCGGGTCGCCTGCAATGGGGAATCCGAGATAGGAAAGATGCACGCGAATCTGGTGCAGTCGACCTGTCTCTGGGACGCACGCGACCAACGAGTGCGTTGGACTGGCAGCGAGCACCTCAACGTCCGTCACCGCGACCTTTCCCGCCTTATCGATGACGCTGACGAGGCGCGTTCCCTCCGCCGCCGCGACGCGCTTCTCAAGCAGGTTTCGCTCGACTCGCTCGCGCCCAATCTTCATGCGACCTCGCACGATTGCGAGGTAACGTTTGTCCACGTTGCGCGCTTCAAACTCGGCGCGAATCGCGTCGTACGCCTCCGGCGTCAACGCGCAGGCAACGCAGCCACTCGTTTGTCGATCCAGTCGGTGGAGCAGTCCATAGTCCCGACGTTCGCCGAGTCGAAGCAAACGCCCACCGAACTTCGCAACGAGCGCGTTGAGCAGGCTGTCTTCGCGATGCGAAGCGCCGGGCTCAGTGACCATCCCAGGCGCCTTGTTCGCAACGACCACCGACTCGTCCTCATAGACGATCTCGAAACGTAAACGCGCGTTGGGTGTCGGTTGCGGCACAGGGCGAGGATACTCGCAAGCGGGGCATGCCCGCCGCACGCTCGCCATACGCCAGCAATAGGCCGACGGTATGCTCGCGCCATGCGCACGCTCGGAGTCAACTCACGTCTCAAACCATTCGGCGCGACGATCTTCGCGGAAATGACTGCACTCGCTGTGAAGCACGGCGCGGTCAACCTCGGTCAGGGCGCACCGGATTTCGACGGTCCAGAGTGGTTGAAGGAAGCGGCGATCAAGGCGATTCGCGACGGACGAGGTCAATACGCGCGCATGACGGGCCTGCCCGAGTTGACGAAGGCGATCGCGACGCGCTTTGAGCGAACCAGCGGACTCTCGTACGACCCCGAACGCGACATCGTGGTGACCTGCGGTGCGACGGAGGCCATTCTCGACTGCATGCTTGGCCTCATCGAACCAGGCGATGAAGTGTTGTTCTTCGAGCCGTTTTACGATTCGTACATCGCATCCGTCGCGATGGCGGGGGGTGTACCGAAGGTCGTCACGCTCGAAGCGCCTGAGTTCCGTATCAGCGAAAGAGCGGTGCGCGCGGCGATCTCGCCAAAGACGCGCGTGATCATGGTCAACAGTCCGCACAATCCGAGCGGACAAATGCTCTCGGCCGAAGAGCGCTCGATCATCGCGCGCATCGCCCACGAGTTTGATCTCGTCGTCATCAGCGACGAGGTGTACGAAGAACTCTGGTACGAGGAACCACATCGCACGCTCGCGCTTGAACCTGGTCTCCGCGAGCGCACGATCGTGCTTGGGAGCCTCGGAAAGAGTTTTTCGTTCACAGGTTGGAAAGTCGGTTGGGCGATTGCGCCCGCGAATCTCGCACAAGCCGTACGCAGTGCTCACCAGTTTGCGTCCTTCTGCGCGGCGACGCCGTTGCAGGTTGCCGCAGCAACCGCGCTTTCCGCGCCGGACTCGTACTTCGAAGAGTTCCGCGCCGAATATCGCGCGCGCCGAGATCGCATGGTGCATGGATTGCGCACATGTGGCTTCGATTGTGATTTGCCGAAGGGCAGTTACTTCGCGCTCGCGAATCACGCACGATTTGGGTTCGCCGACGATTACGCGTTCTGCCGTCACCTCGTGGAGCATGGAAAGGTCGCGGCGATTCCGCCAGGTGCCTTCTATGTCAACAAATCGAAAGCCGCGTCGCTCGTGCGCTTTGCGTTCTGTAAAAAGCTCGAAACGATCGACGCGGCACTCGAGCGCCTGAGTATCTATCGAGATCGTTTTGAACGCGGAGAGTTTGCGCAGCACGCGGAGGGAACAAACGGTGCTGTCCGCGCTTGAGGCACGCGAGGTTTCGGCTTGGATTGAGCCCGCACGCAGCGAGCGCGCGCTGCGCGTTCTCTCTGATCCGCGCCTGCGCGTGACGCGCGTCGGAAGCCCTGACGCACGCACACGCCGCCAATTTGCAGAGCGGTTTGGCGCTCTCGCATTCGACGACATGCGGCGGCTCGCGATCGAAACACCGAGCGTTCTTTGGATTGATCGCAGCGCACCACTTGACGAGGTCGACCGTACGGCGCTCGTCGATGAGAACATCGCGATCGTGGCGGGGGCATGCACGCTCTCGTTTCTTCTCGCACTGCCGCAGGTTGAAACCGCACCGAGTTTTCGGCGCATGGCTGCGGGAAACGCCGTACTTGGAATCGCCGAGGCATTCGGCGCGGTCGAAGTCTTGCAGTCGACCGTGTCGGTCGGCGATGCCGATCTCGTCAATGAGGGTTTGCGAACGGCTGCCGCTGCCGCGCTTGCGGTCCTCGGCCCGATCGATCTCGTCACGGCATTTGGTGCTCGCGCGGGAACCCTGACCGCATCGGTGGTCGGCGCGCGCGGTTTCGGCACACTCGCGGTTGCGACGGGCGTCGATGGCGCTTGTTTCACGCTTGTCGGTGATGGCGGCATCGCCTCTGTGACCAGCGGCGGGATTTCGTGGAAACGGAAGGACGGCGTCGTCGTCGGGGACGAACGCCTCGAGTCGGACGGAGTCGAGCCAATCGTGCGCACGATTCTCGAAGCGGAGAAACCTGAACCGGATGATCGTGAGCGGGGTGGTAGCGAACCTCGAGGTGCTCGGCGTGGGCGACGCCACATCGACGACGCGCATCGCCGCATGCGCCTTCGCATCGCGGCGCTCGCTGACACGCTTCGGCTTTCGATTCGTACTGGACAGCCCGAGTCTGTCGACTCCATGCTGCAGACCTTCGGCCTTGATCCGGTCGATCTTCTTCCGCGGGATTGAGCCTGTTGACTTGCGTCGTGCGCTGAGTCATCGCCGTGGCGACGTCGCCGCGGCGCAGATCACTTGAAGGGGCGACGGATCAGTGAAAAACAAAGAGGCGCTCGGAAGAGCACCTCTTTGCATGTTATTTGAGATGTCGGTTTCAACGCGCGAGTTCAACGAACCGCACGGAAACCATTTCGCCAACTCAACCGACGGTGAGAATCTCAACGCGGGTGTAGTGCTGACGGTGACCGATCGTCTTGCGGAAGCCCTTGCGGCGCTTGTACTTTCCGACGAGCACCTTCGGACCATCGGCGTCGCCAAGGACCTTGGCGGTCACGGTCGCGCCAGCGATGTACGGCATACCGATCTTCGCCGCGGTCGCGCCCGAAGAGTCTCCGACTGCGAGCACGCGATCAAACGTGATCGTGGAGCCATCTTCCGCATCGCGCAGGTCGATGTCGACGATGTCGCCCTTGTGAACCTTGATCTGGGTACCGCTGTCTTCGATGATCGCGTACATGTTCAAATAGTCCTTCGAAACTTGCCTTCATGCTTCAATGCTCCGCCGACCTGCGGGGCAGGCAGCGGGGAATCGGGGAAGATAGCAGAAACTCCGACGCTCTCAAGTCCAACTCTCTCAAGAGCAAGTCTCTCAGAGATACCTCGCTCAAGTACACGACCGTTGAAACCTCGCCTTTCGCGGCAGCGTGGGTCCGGGTACCATGCCCGCGCACCGGAACGGTCGCTCTGGGAGGACCCGATGAGGGTCAACTTAGGGAGGAAAGTCCGAGCACGACAGGACAAGGTGGTGGGTAACTCCCACCGACCCGCTGCGGGTCAGGGAAAGTGCCACAGAAAAGAAACCGCCGCGACGCCTGTTGCGGTAAGGGTGAAATGGTGCGGTAAGAGCGCACCGCCCGCTTGGTGACAAGCGGGGCAGGGCAAACCCCACCTCGTGCAAGCGCAAGCAGCTCTCTGTCGGGTCCTCCCCGGGTTTACTCGGGAAGTTCGATACCTGCGGTCCGCAGGGTAGAGAGCGGGTCGCGTGCTAGAGCCGACGGGCAACCGTCGGTCGAGAGAAATGGCCGTTGCTGTGCGCGGGATCTCCCGAACACAGAACAGAACTCGGCTTAGCGGTGCAGCAGCAATGGACGGCCCAGATGTTCACGATGTTTACATTGTGTTCATCCCGGGCCGTCCGCCTTTTTCCAAGCCGCCACAACGGGCTCCGATGTGCGACCAAGAACTCATCACAGTTTGGGCTAGCCGTCACAACATCTCGTGGTCCAAGAGATCACGGGCCCTACATCGTGCGCTCACGAAGCTTCTGGTACGAAGTTTTCCTTTTCTGCTTGTCTTCTGCGGAAGAGTCGTAAAGATACCGCCTCACTTGCGCGGCCGAACGAGCGCCGAGCAGAGCGTCTGTGAACGACTCGAAGACTCTCACAACCACCCGCCATCGCCCACAATCACTCACGAACTGCCGTGCGCGATCGTTGTGAGGGGTGCTCAGACTGCCCGCGAAGCAAGCCGGTCGAATGGAGCGCGCGAGTCTGAGCGCTGAATGGCAGGCACTGCGGCGGAACCGTCCGTTGAAGGCGTCAAAGCGCCCTAAAACAAGTCAGACAAGAACAAGTCAGAAAATCACAAGACAGACGATCACAAGTCTGAAATCACAAGTCAGACGATCACAAGTCTGAAATCACAAGTCAGAAATCATGTCCGACAATCTCAACAACCCATCGAAGAACAACTCGCACCTCAACCTCACAGGTGCTTCCGACGAGACGCTCGGGACAGGAGCGGCTGCAGGTGCAGGTAACGCCGCGGGTGCCGGAGGCGTGGGCAACTCCGGCGAGCCCGTACTCAACCCAAGCGCACTCAACCCAAGCGCACTCAACCCAAGCGCACTCCAGGCAGGCATGCCAGCAGGTGACCGTGCCGTCGCGATCTCGCGCCAAACGAGCCTGCAGAACTATCACATGCTCTCGTTCCGCAAGGCTCTGCACCCCGAATTCTTCGGAATCGAAGGGCGCCAGCGTGTCCAGCATGGCGAGTACGAAACCGAAGCTTGGATTTTCCGCGGCGGTCACAGCGTCCGGTTCCAGCTCAACGGCTTCTGCATGAGCGAGATTGTCGTCGAGCACATCGATCAGATTCCCGATCGCGGTTTGATCGCAGCACTTCCTTGCGCGGGCGAGCGCGATTTCGAAGAGAAGGTCGCAGAGAACCTCGTCTACATGACCACCATGCAGACGGAAACGCTCTCAGATCACCTCTACCTCGGCACGTACAAAGAGATGATGGCCCACGCGCGAGAGAACAACTCGCTCTTTTCCGCGTGGACGGATGCGGCAGGCAAGCCCAATCTTTCGCTTGTCGATGTCCAACACTTCCGCAATGAAGTGCACATTCAGGGTTACCACCTTCGTTCGGATTGCGGGCTTGTTCTCCGAACGCAGTCGATGGTGCAAATCGTTCCTGTCAAGAAGGGCGAAGCGGGACGTGACAAGAAGGGTGCGAAGGCGCCCGCGAAATCTGGTGGCGCGCAGCCCGGTGCTCCACGCACAACCAAGCCGCTTCGCTGATTGCGCACATCGACGTCCCTGACGAGATTCCACGCATGACACACCTCCTCCGGCCAGGCAGACTTGAGGTCGAAACCGACCTCCTGCTCGGCGCGGAGGAGGTTTTGCTTCCGTCATCGTGGCGGCGCGAATCGGCTGCGGAGAGGAACGAAGCAGAGCGGGAGGCCAAAGCGCTGAATGGCGGAGGTGTTCCTCAACATCGATCCGATTCGTCGGCGCGAATGGCAGCGCAGACTTCTGCCAATCGAGGATTCGACGCGGCGCTGTTTGAATCAAAGCCGACGGTTCGACGACCGTTCGATGACGGTTCTATCGCTCAGCAGACGCCTCCATCGACGCAGTCGTCGAAGGGTGAGAGGCCCTCGCTCCCCACGAGCTCAACCCACACTTCATCCCAGACCTCAAACCACGGCTTTACTCCGGCTTCGCCGAGTGGATCTGCGGGCAACCAAGGCAATCTTCCACCGCGAACCGCAAGTTCCATCGGTGAACGTGGTGCGATCTTCGGCGATTCAATCGTGCCGCCGGCCGGAACTTCCAATGCTGAGCGACTCGAGTTGCTCCGAATCGCGCACGCAGCTTCTTGTCCTCATTGCACGACGGTGACTGGCTATACCAACCTTGTGTTCGGTGAGGGCAACGCCGACGCTGAACTCGTCTTCGTCGGTGAGGCACCTGGAGAATCTGAAGATCTCGCTGGGCGGCCATTCGTCGGGAAGGCAGGGGAAAAACTGGATGAGATGATCCGCGCGATGGGGCTGGCGAGGGAAGATGTCTACATCGCGAACGTGCTGAAGGCGCGACCTCCTGAGAATCGCACGCCGCTTGCACACGAGATGGAGCGCTGCGGCCCGTATCTCCTCGCCCAACTTTCGATTCTTCGGCCGAAAGCCATCGTGACGCTCGGCGGTCCAGCGACCAAGCTGATCCTCCAAAGTGAACTCGGCATCACACGACTCCGTGGAGTCATGCACGAGGTCACGCTCGGAGTCGCCAGCGGACACCCATTCACAGTGCCAGTGATGCCAACCTTCCATCCTGCGTACCTGCTGCGGAACTACACCGTCGAGGTTCGAAAGCAGATGTGGGAAGACCTGAAGCAAGTGCTCTCGGTCCTCGGACGGAATCCGCCCAGCCGGAGTTGACGGAGGTTCATCCCTGATCGATGCATCAGGTCGAGTTGGGCGTGGAAGTTGGCTTGATATTCGGGGTGACGCGTGGTTTGCCATTCGGCGCAATCACCGGCGAAACCCCCGAATCATTTGCCGACGGCGGAACATCAAGAACGATGGTGACTGGTCCATCGTTGAGGAGCTCCACTTTCATCTCCGTTCGGAACCGTCCGGTCTCGACATGCAGCCCGCGCTCGCGGAGTTGCTCGACAACATGCGCGACCAATGGTTCGGCTTCTTCAGGCCGGGCGGCCCGTACAAAACTCGGCCGATTGCCGCCGGAACAATCGCCCGCGAGCGTGAATTGGCTGATGACGAGCATGGAGCCGCCGACGTCCGCAACCGACAGGTTCATTTTGCCAGCCGCATCCTCAAAGATGCGGAGCTTTGCGAGTTTCTCTGCCACGCGAGAAGCTTCAGCGCGCGTGTCACCAACTTCGACACCGAGAAGGACCGCCAACCCACCGCGCTCACCAAGTGCACCGACAACGGCACCATCGACGCGCACGGAAGCACGGGTACAACGCTGAATCACAGCTCTCATGAGAGTTCCCGAAATTGCGGGTTTCGACGCGGTCGTCGATGATCATGCAAGCATCGCCATCGACGCCGCAGACACGAGCGCGTTGCCTTGCTCGTCCACGGTCTGGCGATAGTCGATGAGCTCGACTGAACTCGGCGACGCAAGCTTCGTCGCTGCGAGCATGGCACCCGTGGACGTCCAACGCGTGACGTTCTTCGATGCGCGGAGCGCGGTGATGAATGGCTCGGCACCTTCGATAAACGCCTTCATGAGCGCACGATCGTGCTTCTCGACGTCGCGCTGCTGAGGCTCGGCGATCGCTACTTGATCGCCGAAGGCGCGACCAAAGTGGGCAAGATCGGCGCTTGCGATCACGAGCGTACGACCACCTTCGGCCGCGAGTGCATCTCGGAGCACCTTTACGAATGCATCAATACCAAGACGCGCTCCATCTTCCGCGACAAGCGGGGCGTTTGCATCCGGAACCAGCGCGGCGATCACGGGAACATCACCGAAGAGGTGCTGAATCCAAGGCAGCTGCAACTGAATCGAGTGTTCAGGCAAGTGATCGAGCATGTCCTTGAAGAGCGCCTCACCCGATGCGGCGCGAAGACGCGCAATGACGTTCGCGTCAGCGCGAACGCGTCCGAGCGGCGATTCGAAACCGAGTTCTGCAACGGTGACGCCGTCGCCGAGACCGAAGTGATTGTTTCCAAGAATGACAACGCGATCGGGACGTGGGCCCTTGGCGATCGTTCGGTAACTCGACGCGTAGATCGGCGAACCACGCTGGTAGTCGAGGTGGCAGGTGACGATTCCGGAAATCGCCTCTTCAATGCCAGCGTCCTCGGCTTCGTCGAGCCACTTCTCGAGTTGCGCACGAATCGCGGCGGGGTCCTCACCAAGAGCTCGCGTTGCAGCTGCAGGGAAGGCACCGGCCTCGAGCAGCGCAGCCTTCTTCTTGTCCTCGAGCGCCTCGCTTGTTGGACCCCAGAGCAGGCCGAACTCGTCAAGCTTCTTGGCGAGATCGATGAGCGGCGCAAGATCGGGGATCTTGATTTGAGCACCGATCTCTTCAATGGTTCGCTCGCCAGTAAAGAGTTGCATCACTTGGAACGCTTGCGGCGGCACGACCATCATCTGCGGCGACAGCATGCAGGGGTCCTGCAGTCCGAGAAAGGTCGCCTTCTGGCGATTTCCCTGCTGATCCGCGACCTCTCCCTGCACGGGAACTGGGTGAATGCGGCGAAGGGCGGGGCGAGAAATGTGATCGGGAAGAGTGTCGGTGCTCATGTCGGACTCCAGAGTCGGGCGAGGAGTGTAACGGGCGGGCGGGGGGCCACCGGCATGAATTGAACTTTCCATCGATTAGAATCGCACTTCCCCTCAACTCAACTCAATCGATGGCGGTAGGCAGTCCGATAGAGAGATCCCGGCGTGTCGCCGGAACTTGGGCAGCACCGCATTGTCACCGCCAAGCGAAGTGATCGGTTTATGGAACACGCGTTTGAGATTTCGTCTGAACATCAGTTCGAACAGAAAGCCAAACACTCCGCTCACGACCAGTCGCTCCGCCGCGGAAATCGATTCTCAACCTGCATTGATCACGAGCCCGAATCGATGACAACCCCGAATTGATGACAGCCTCAAATTGACGGCAACTTGGAATCAACGACACTGACGACAAAGGAAAATCGAACTATGCGCTCCGACCACTGGCATCACCGCTTCATTCGCTCCAGCACATCCGCAGCCCTCTTGCTCGCAGTCGCCGTCTCGGCGCCCGCGTTCGGGCAGAACACGGCTCCGAGCGCATCGCCCGCACCAGAAAGTGCGCAGAAGACTGAGGACGTGAAGAAGGCGAATCCTGAGCGCGTCCGCGAACTCATCTCGAATACGCGAAGCGCTGCGGCCGCAGGTCAAGAGAAGCCAATGCCCACCGAGCAGGCTGTGAACCCGAATGAAGCACCGGTGATCGTTTTCGATCCGCCGATCGCGGACATGGGCGAGATGGCCGCGGAAGTGGCCAAGACCGTCACCATTCAAATCAAGAATGTTCACTCGGAGCCAATTCGTATCAGCAAGGCGATTCCTGGCTGTGGTTGCACCACGCCGGTTTGGCCGAAGGATCCGATTCCACCAGGTGGCTCGGCTCCATGCGAAATCACGTTGAAGCCGGGTTCTACCCAAGGCATCAAACTCAGCAAGAAGGTGACTTTCCAGATTGAGAATCACAATCCAGTTGTGCTCTCGGTCGAAGGCAACGTCGTTGCGTACATCGTGATGACGCCCGCAATGCTCGAGTCACCGAGCGAAGACGGATCGACCACTGCACCGGGCATCATCTCGCTCGAAAGCGCAGACGGCACCGCATTCAAGATCACTGAGGTTTCTCCGCCGGTCATCAAGGACCTCAGCACTGAGGCCAAGCAGCGTCACACCCTGACCGTCGATTGGGCGAACTGGGAGAGCGCTGGACGCTCGCCGAAAATCTCGATCAAGACCGATCACCCAAAGTCGCCATCGCTGACGATGCTGGTGAAGCGCTCCATGGTTGGCAAGAATGCACCAACCGCACCAGACGCGAACAGGCCAGTTGCGGGACCGGGCACGACTGATCTCGTGAACGCTGTGCGCTCTGGCGACCTCGCCAAGGTGAGCTCGGTGATTGCGAGCGGCGCGGATGTGAACGAACGCGACCGCGCAGGTCAGAAGACTGCGATGCACTGGGCCGCAAAGACTGGCAATCGCGCAGCGATGGAAGCTCTGGTCGCAGCGAAGGCCGACCCGAACATCAAGGATCGTCAAGGTCGTACACCACTTTGGTCGGGCGTTGAAACCGATGTCGAAGTTGTGAAGTTCCTCGTCGACAAGGGGGCCGATGTCAACGCACGCGACCTCATCAAGTCGACTCCGCTTCTTTGGGCGTCTGGCTTTGGCAAGCCCGAGACCGTGGCGTTCCTTCTCTCGAAGGGCGCTGATGTGAAGGCGACCGACGACAACGGATGGACGCCACTCATCTGGGCTGCAGGTCTTGGTCAGCCGATGACGGTCGACATTCTCGTCAAGAGCGGCGCTGATCTCACGGTTGCTGATCAGACTGCAGGCGACACGGCTCTCCTCCGTGCTGCGCGCACCGGAAAGCCTGAGAGCCTCAAGATTCTCATCGCCGCGGGCGCTGATGTTTCGGTCAAGAACAAGGCGGGACAGACCGCGCTTCACCTCGCTGCTGCGAGCGGAAACGTGGAGAAGGTCCAGCAATTGCTCGCCGCGAAGGCAGATCCAGCGGCGGTCGACGCCAAGGGTTGGGCACCAATTGACCACGCGATGAACCGCACCGCAGGCGACAAGACGAAGCTCCTCGAAGTGCTTCGTCCCGTGAGCCCAGCTCCGCAAGCTGGAAGCGCGGCAGCCGCGGGTAACGCGGCCGCTGCTCCCAAGCAGTGATATTGCCGCGAGATC
>JBJOHQ010000155.1:0-9470 GCA_046047595.1 Planctomycetota bacterium
AAGCGCTGATTTCGAACAGAACTCTGATTCGTTGAAACGCTATGCAACAGGCCATGCAAAACGCCATGCAACACGCCACAAAGCCATCGTCGACCACCCGACCAGCCGCGCATCGCGTTGACGCGTCGGCGCTGCTGGCGGCGCTCCACGATGCGCGCTCGCTCTACACCGAACTCCTGGTGCTCGTGCGCGCACGTCGCGAAGCGGTGCGTGTCGCTGACCTCGCGCGTTTCACGAAACTCGCCGACAACGAATCGCGCATTCTTGCGCGACTCTCTGAACTTGATCGTGTTCGCGTCGCTGAAGCGCGCGCTTTGGCGACGCGTATGGCGTTGCCACCGGACGCAACACTCGCGGATATCGCCGCGCGATTGCCTGAGCCAACACGCGCGCAAGTCGATCTTGCGCGGAGCGAACTCAAAGACGCGCTCGAAATCGTGCGTCGTGAGTCGTCTGTTCTTCGTCAAGCCGCCGAGCGACTCTCCGCGCACATGGCCGGAATTTTGCAGAGCGTTCATTCGGCGCTTGCGCACGCCAATGTTTATTCCCGCGGCGGCCGCATTGCGGTTGGCGCCAATGTGATGTCGAGCCTCGATATCCGCAGCTGAAAGCGAAACTCTCATGTCGATCAACGGTGCACTTCAGATCGGCCAAAGCGCGATTCTCGCGAGCCAAACGGCGATTCAGGTCGCGGGTAACAACCTCGCGAACGCTTCGACGCCTGGCTATCACCGTCAAGTCGCGCGACTTTCGCCCGCACGCCCCGAATACATCGGTCGCGCAGGTTTTGTCGGGACGGGCGTGCAACTCCAGCGCATCATGCGCACGGTTGATACCGCCTTGCAAGGCCGCACCCGCGCAGCCATCAGCGATCAGAACGCAGCGGAAATTGATCAACGCTTCATGAACGCGATCGAGTCGATTCGCAACGAATTGAGCGATCAAGATCTTTCGAGCCGTTTGAGCGCGTTTTTCAATAGTTTCAGCGAACTCGCAAACAGCCCAAACGACGAAGCGGTGCGCACGGTCGTCATTCAACAAGCGAGTGGCCTGGCGAACTCCATGCGCGAACTGCGCAACGAACACGCGAATGTTCGACTCGAAATCGACCGCGCGCTTGGCGCGACGGTGCGCACCGTGGATGGCTTGCTCGATCAAGTCGCCGAGGTCAATCGTCAAATCGTCGATGCAGAGCAGGGCGGTGGCAGCGATGCAAACGCACTCCGTGATCGCCGCGACGAACTCGTGAACGAAGTCGCGCAGTTCATTCCGATTTCAACGGTCGAACAACCGAACGGAGCGCTCGACATCCTCGTCGGTTCGACTCCCGTCGTGCTGGCCGGTGAATCACGCGGAATTACGCTGCGCACCGATGCGTCCGCTGATGGAACGACGGTGTCGTTGCGGGTGAAATCCGATGGAACGACGCTGCAACCTGACGCCGGCCAAATCGGCGCACTCTTTCGTCAGCGCTCGGAAACCGTTGATCCCGCGATCAACGACCTCGACACGCTCGCGCGCGAACTCGCGTTCCAAGTGAATCGCATCCACTCGCAAGGGCAGGGAACACGCGGATACTCAACGCTCACAGGCATCAATCGCGTCTTGAGCGCGAGTGCGAATCTCGCGTCGGATGCGGCAGGGATTCCGTTTGACATTCGCAATGGCTCGTTCGAAATGCACGTCACCAACGTCGCAACGGGCCTCCGAACGACGGTCGTTGTCGCGGTTGATCCGCAAACGATGTCGTTGAATCAACTCGCGGCGCAAATCTCGTCGGCGCTTCCCGCGGGAACTGGCGGCGCGTCGGTCACACCAGACGGCGCACTCAAAATCGACGCAGCGGGCGGCTACGAATTCAGTTTCTCAAACGACTCGTCTGGCACGCTCGCGGCACTTGGCGTGAACGCGCTCTTCGCTGGTTCCGATGCAAGCAATCTTGCCATCAACACGCAGATCGCGAATGACCCGCGACTCCTCGCGACCGGTCGGAATCACATTGCGGGCTCGAACGCCGTCGCGCTCGACATCGCGGGGCTCGAGGACGCGACCATCGACGCGCTCGGCGGGCGAAGTCTTCGTGGATTCTGGCAGTCGAGCACGACGGATCTCGCGGTCCGCACGCAATCGGCCAACACCAAGGCTGAAAGCACTCGGCTCGTCCGAGAAAGCCTCGATGCACAATCGCAGGCGACGAGCGGCGTGTCGATCGACGAGGAATCGATCAACATGTTGTCGTACCAGCGGCAGTTCCAAGCAGCCGCACGCTATATCGCAACGATCGACGAGACCCTCCAAACGCTTCTCTCGATCGTCTGAACTTCTGACCGTCTGAGCTTTTGAGGAAACGCGTGCGTTCTCCGCTCGTCGATGATCGGACCTCAGATGGGTGGCCTCATTGGTGGGCAGCTAGGGTGGGCTGCTTGGGGGGCCGATTGCGGCGTCTCGCGCGATGGACGAAGGGAGCGGAAACTCGTCGTTGCACGGGACGAGCCAAACTGCTTCAGGGACAAGTTTTGGGAATCACGCGGATTTTGCCGAAGCGGGTTGTTTGGACCGCGTTCCTGAGCTACATTCCGCGCGTCCAAAAGGGAGCGACAGGGGGCGGCACCGCGTTTTGCGGGTGTTGCGTCGTGCGACCTGTTTGAAATCCCTCTGAAGACTGAGTCACAATTTGAGTTCCGGCCGGCTCTCTGAGCGCAGTTCGTTGCGCTCATTCCTGTTCGAGCAATCTCGACATTTGTCGAAGATCGTGCTCGCGGGGATCACAGGGGCGCCTCGCCGATCGCAGCGCGGCATGTCCAACCGCGTTGCCCCTCAAGACTCCGCTTTGGCGGTCATTCTCTCGGCGCAACGCTGCATCCCCGCAGAGTTCTGATCTCGCTCGCGTGATCAGATTTCTCGAGGTCCGTGTTGGTTGTCGGTGTGTTTACGAGTTGGGTTTTCAAGTCCCTGACATCTCAACATTCCCTGTCACTTTGGTCCGTACTTACTTTGGAGTTCTCCTCATGAAGTTTGGCTTTGCTTCGCTCGCTGTTCTCGCCGTCGCCTCCAGCGCTTCGGCAGACCTTGTTTGCGGTTGGACGATCACCACCGCGTTCCCAACCGGCGCCGGCAACGTCCCAACGGGCGTGACCTACGGGGTCGGCGCTGGCGATCAGGGCGCGCTGACGGCGGGTTCAAGCCTCGACAGCGTGCACTCAAGCGCAGCGGCGACCTACACCTCACCCGCAGGCAACGGCTCGCAGTACGCGTTCTCGAGCAACAACTGGGCGATCGGTGATTACTACCAAGCCTCGTTCTCGACGCTCGGCTACGACACCATCACACTGTCGTGGGATCAGGCCCGTTCGTCGACCGGCCCGGCATCGTTTGAGCTCATCCTGAGCACCGACGGCGGCGCGAACTGGTCGACCATCCTTGCGTCGTACGCGGTGCTTCAGTCGGGTGGCGGCGGAGCTCCAGGTACGTGGTCGTCGAGCAACTACAACGCACTCTACACCACGACGACGGCTCTCGCAGGCGCAGAGAACGCTTCAAGCGTCCTCGTTCGCTTCCGCTCGCTCGTCGCGGGTGCATCGAGCGGTTCGAATCGCATCGACAACGTGTTCATCAACGGAAACGTCGTCCCAGCACCGGGCGCGATTGCTCTCCTCGGACTCGCGGGTCTTGTTGGTCGTCGTCGCCGCTGAGCCGAAAGGCGCAGGTGGTGAGCGTCGTGGGCGGCGGGTGGAAAGCGTAGCCCAACAAGAAACGCAACCGCGGGCCAGCCGAAAGGCTGGCCTGCGGTGTTTTTCATGATGCTGTAGCGTCGTCGGCCCTCGGCGGCGAGGCGCGGCGAGGCGCGGCGAGGCGCGGCGAGGCAAGGTGCGCCGCGCGCAATCCGCTCAGCAATCTCCCCACGCGCCGAGCAGGATCGCGAGATCCGAAGCATCGACCGTCCCGGCGCCGTCGAGGTTCGCCGCGCTCTTCGTGGCACCCCAATCGCCGAGCAGGGCGGCGAGATCCGCAGCGTCCACTTGGCCGTTGC
The DNA here is from genome assembly GCA_046047595.1 of Planctomycetota bacterium. Taxonomy (GTDB): domain Bacteria; phylum Planctomycetota; class Phycisphaerae; order Phycisphaerales; family SM1A02; genus QWPT01. The sequence goes on from JBJOHQ010000155.1 coordinate 4,031, forward strand.
CGTCAACATCACCGACGCACGGTGCCGACGGCGTGAAGCGCGAAATCCAGCGGAAACTCGCACCGAGTTGATTCACCACGTTCGCGTTGAGGAACGTCTTGCCGTCAATCACATCGACCCGCGTACCGCCGGTGTAGAGGTAATCGCCGTTATCGAGGAGATAGCAGCCGCGCGGCGAGAGGAAGACTTCTGGCGACGTAAAGCCACCCGAGCCCTGGCCAACCGAGTCAAAGAAGAAGATGCCCCACGGATCGCTGAACCCAGTCAGCATGATGCCGCCGTCTGGAAGCGCTTGGATTTGCTGAGGGAAGTCAAAGCTGATGATCCCGTCCGAGTCGGCAAACGGGACCGACGAAACAACGCCGGTCGCACTGACGAACTCGATGTCGTCCGTTGTCGAGTTGCCGACGAGGAATCCAGAGCCAAACGGGATGATGCCGCGTGGGTCGCCTTCGCTTGCAAAGTCGGCGAACACGGTTGGCGGCGCGCCGCTGCCGTCAAGCGCGACGCGGTACACCTTGCCAGCGCCAGAGCTGAAGCCACTCGTGAAGTACGCGAAACCGTCCTTCACGCAGATTCCGTAGGCGCCCGTCGTAACCCCGTCATCGACCGAGGCAAGCGTGCGGATGTATGTGCCCGATTCTGAGTATTCGAAAACCTTCTTCTCTTGCTCATCGGTCATGAGCAACGTGCCGTTGCCGCTCGGGACGATCTGGATGATCTGCTTCATGATCCCGTCAGCGGGGAAGAAGTTGTTGCTGATGAATGTGCCGTCGGAGGCGTTGAAGGCCCAGACCTTGTCGGCGCCGGAGTCGGGAATCAGCAAGATGTCGCCGGCGGCGTGCGCGATCGAAACGGAGCCAAGCGAGGCGAGACACGCGGTGAGCGCGGTGGAGGCGAGCCGAGATCGGGAAGTCAACGAGGGGAGGGCACAAAGCATCGGGCGATTATCACACGGGCTTCCGCGTGGGCAAGCCAAAGTTTGATGAACGGCGTAGTTCACGGGGATTTCACGGTCGAAACTCTCAGTTTCCCGCATTTGCGGGCGTCCGATCCTCCCTGCGAGGCCAGCCTGGCACAGTGGTTGCCTTTCCACGGCGGAGTCTCCGCCATGAGCGCAATTCCTGCCAACCTCGCCCGCGTTCCGAACCTTTTGGCGTCGAGAATTGCGCTTGGCGGCATTCAGGGCACCAATCGCGAGCTGCTTTTGCTGCAAGTTCGGCTCGCGAGCGGGAAGGAATTCTCGCGCCCCTCGGAGAACGCGATCGGAGCCTCGACCGTCACCGTCCTCGATGACGTCATCGAGCGCCGCGACCAGCGCATTCGAAACCTCTCCCAAGCCGACGCCACGCTGAACTCCCTCGACGCAGCCCTCGCGGACGTCTCCGACATCCTGCAGGAAGCCAAGGGAATCGGCCTCTCACAAATCGGCGTTGGCTCCGACGAAGCCACGCGGCGCAATCAGGCGGCCGTCATTGACTCAATGCTCGGATCGCTGACTTCGATCGCAAATCGCGATCTCCGCGGCATCCACATCTTCGGCGGCGACGCGCACGCGAAGGCTCCCTTCACGAGCCTGCTTTCCGGCCTGCGTTACACCGGCACGGGCGCGGGAATGCGCGCCGACCTCGGCCTTGCAAGCGATATTCGCGTCACGATGGGCGGCGAGCAGGCGTTTGGCGCGCTCTCCGGCCGTGTGAAAGGCGATCGCGATCTTGATCCGTCGATGACTTCGGTCACGCGGCTGACCGACCTTCGTGGCGCGAACGGCAACGGCGTCCGCGCGGGAACGATCGAAGTCGAAGTCAACGGAACGGTGACGTCGGTTGATCTCTCCGACGCCGACAACGTGGGTGACGTCATCAACCGCATCTCGGCCGCGATTCAAGCGACGGATCCGGGAGCGACCGTCGCGATCGACTCGGCCAGTGGCGATCGCCTTGCCATCACACCAACCGCGGGCAACACCGTCGTCATTCGCGATTCGAACTCGACGACCACCGCGGGCGACCTTGGACTTGCAGGAACCTACGCGGGCGGCGCGACCACAACGGGTCGTGACCTCGATCCCAAAGTCACCGAACTCACGCGTCTTGACAGCCTCTCGGGCATGACATTCCCGCTCAGCGAAATCGTCATTCGCAATGGCGGTCAAGCGCGGCGTTTTGATCTCGCGACCTTCGACACCGTGCAGGACTTCCAGAACGCGGTCGCGGCATCTGGGATTGGTGTTCGCGTCGAAGTTTCCGAAGACGCCACGCGACTCAATGTGCGCAACGAACTCTCGGGTGCGTCCATGTCGGTCGAAGAACTCGGTGGAACAACGGCGACCGAACTTGGCATCCGCTCCTTTGCGGGCTCAACATTGCTCGCCGACTTCAATGAAGGTCGCGGCGTGCGGCAAGCCGATGGCGCGATCGATCCGACGACAGGGCTCCCCGATCCAACCGCGGATCGTGACATGCGCATCACGCTGAAGGACGGTCGTGCGTTTGAAGTCGAGATCGACGGCGATCTGACCGTCGAAGACGTTCTCGATTCGATCAACAACGCGGCGGCGGCGGCGGGAATCACGCCTGCCGAGTTCACAGCGGCGCTGGCATCGACTGGCAACGGCATTGAAATCACTGATGCAACAGCGGGCACCACAACGCTCGTCGAAGACATCAACAACTCGAATACCGCGACCGACCTCGGCATCGCTGGCTCGACCAATGCGGCAACTTTGAGCGGAACCGATCGCGCAACTGTTGCCGTTGACAGCGTTTTCGCGCACTTGATGTCGCTCCGAGAGGCGCTTCTCGCCAACGACGAGCGTGGCATTGAGTTTGCGACAGAGAAACTCGAAGCCGACCTCGGCCGCGCGACGGAAGCGCGTGCAGATGTCGGAGTTCGATCTCGGCGCCTCGCGGAAGCGACCGCGCGCGAGGAAGAACTTGGAATTCAGGACATGGCACTTCGCTCAAGCATTCAAGACCTCGACTTCACCGCCGCGGCGACGCGCTTCGCGAGCCTCCAGCAACAACTGGAAGCCGGACTCGCGGGTGCATCTCGTGCGGTGAATCTCAGTCTTCTCGATTTCTTGCGCTAGTGAAGAGTTCGCCGCGTGTGACGCGGCAAACCATGTGAGGGCGCGGCCCCCTCGCATGGAAGGGCTGGAGCCCGACCGGCATGGATGCCGGAAGCAAGGAGTGTTTGGCCGACGGAGTAATGGCAATGCTGATTCAGACCACGCGCTTCGGCGCCGTCGAGATCGACGACTCCCGCATGCTCGAATTCCCCGCTGGATTGCTGGGCTTTTCGAGCTACCGCACCTTCGCGCTTCTTCAGCCCGACGACAACGGCGTCTTCTTCTGGTTGCAATCAACCGAAAGCCCAGACCTCGCATTCGTCGTGACTGATCCGGCGCTCTGGATCGCCGACTTCCAAGCCAACATCCGCAAGGAGCAGATGGAAGAACTTGGCATGACGGAGACATCCGATGCGCAGGTGCTTGTCATTGTCAACAAGCGCGATCAGTCGCTCACTGCGAATCTGCAGGGGCCGCTCGTCGTGAACCCAACGAACCGCCGAGCAATGCAGTTGGTGCTCGCTGAGAAGAAGTGGTCGACGCGCCACGAGCTCGTGAAGCTCGCGGAAGCAGCGGCCGCGAAGATTGCATAACCGTCGCTTCGGCGGCGGGTGGATGGCGCTGGTGCCAAGCACGAGCGAAACGGACACGGATGGACTTTCACAGGGCACGGATGCCCAAGGAGCCCGCGGATGTTGGTGCTCTCACGACAGCGAGATGAAACGATCATGATCGGAGACGACGTCGAACTGACGATCGTCGACATCCGAGGCGACAAGGTGCGGATCGGTATCAAAGCCCCCGCAACCGTGGCCGTGCACCGCAAAGAGGTGTACGACGCCATTCGAAACGAGAACCAGCAAGCTGCGGCTTTCCGCGGCGAACTGGGGACATACCGACCGCGCGGGAGTGCGCGCGGCGGCACAAGTACGACGGGCGGGACGGTCCTGCCTGCAGCCGCGAAGCTCGCGGCAACCCACACCGGCAGGCGCGAAACCGCCTGACCCGTCCGGGGAGACAGAAGCCCCGGTTCACGGGCCTCTCAGTCAAGGAGGATTGCCATGGCTCGCATCAATACGAACGTTCCGTCGCTCATTGCGCAGAACAACCTCAATCGCTCGAACAACGACCTCTCTACTCGCCTTCAACGCCTCTCGACCGGCCTTCGCATCAACCGCGGTGCCGACGATCCCGCTGGCCTCATCGTCAGCGAGCGTCTGCGCTCCGAGATCAAGGGCATGGGACAGGCGATCGACAACTCGGAACGCGCGAGTTCGGTCATCGCAACGACCGAAGGCTACCTCGCCGAAGTCGCAGATCTCTTGAACTCGATCAAGAGCCTCGTGGTGAACAGTGCGAACACGGGCGGTATCTCTGCGGAAGAAATCGAAGCGAACCAACTCGAAATCGACAGCGCGATCGAATCGATCACGCGTATTTCGAACACCGCAAGTTTCGCGGGACTGCAACTCCTCAACGGCTCGCTTGAGTATGTGACGAGCGGCATCAACGCAGCCAACATCGCGGGTGTCGATATTCACGGCGTCCAGTTCGGCACGAACTCGTCGATTGCGGTGTCGGTGGAAGTCACGCAGTCCGCGCAAACGGGCGCGCTCTTCTTGTCCGCTCCGACCGGCGCACTTGCGTCGAGCGTGACGCTTGAAGTTGCGGGCAAACTCGGTGTGCAGACGCTGACTTTCGTCTCAGGCACGGCGCTTTCCGCAGTGATTGCCGCGGTGAACACCGTGCGCGATACGACGGGCATCAGCGCGAGCCTTCGCAACGGTGCAAGCCAACTCTCGGGTCTGTACTTCAACTCAACTGGTTTCGGCAGCGACGCGTTCGTGTCGGTGCGCAAGATCGGTTCGGGCGGCGCGTTCTTCCAAACGTATTCCGCTCCAGGTGGAACGGCAACGCAGCGTGACGCTGGTCGCGACGTGAGTGCGATCATCAACGGCGCACTTGCAACCGGAAACGGTACGACTGTCTCGCTCAACACGCCGGCGCTCGCCGTCGACATGGATCTCTCGCAATCCTTCGCGACAACGGTCAGTGGTACTCCGTCGAGTTTCCGCATCACCGGCGGCGGCGCGACGTTCCAGCTTGGACCATCGATCACCACGACGCAGCAAGTTGGCATCGGCATTCAATCGGTCGCCGCAAGCCGCATTGGTGGCTCGTCGATCGAAGGCGCGCGGTACTTCCTCGACAGTCTCAAGAGCGGTCAAGCGAACTCGCTGCTCCTCGGTCGAACTGCCGAAGCAAGCGAAGTGCTCGATCAGGCGATCACCGAAGTGTCGGTGTTGCGCGGACGCCTTGGTGCCTTCGAGCGCAACACGCTGCAAACCAATTCGCGTAGTTTGCAGATCG
>JBJOHQ010000156.1:0-6901 GCA_046047595.1 Planctomycetota bacterium
TTGCATCGTCGGAAGCGACGCCTTCGCCATTAGCGTGGTGGGCACCGAGCGCTGTGAGCGCTGGCGCGTGACCAGCCGCCGCCGCACGCGTAAACCACTCGACCGCGGCGGAGTCGTCCTCGGGAACCACACGTCCGTATGCGTGCATCTTTCCGAGCGTAAACATCGCTTGCGCGTCGCCCGCGTTTGCGGAGTCGCGCAAAGCGGCGACGTCGACCTTCGCGGTTCCGGCGCTCGGAGTCGCTTCTTGTGCGGGCCCCGCCAGCGCTGAAACACTGACCGTCGAGACCGCCCCGAGGGCGAGCATTGCTGCGATTCGGCCAGGTCCGATGATGTCGGTGAAGGCGCGCATGGCAATCCGTTTCGTCGACTTTTCGTACGGACGCCTTCGCCGATCCTTCGAGATGTTCATGCAGTTTCGGCAGATCTCACAAAGCGCATTCGCTCTGTAAAGACGCGCCCGTGCTACTCGTTCACCAACTTCGTGCGCGCTTCGGCGAGTCGCGACTTCCCAGCCGCGTCGAGTTCTGGATAGTGCAAGTCGACGGATGCAAGTGCGTCGATAATCGCCGCCGCAACGACCAAGCGCGCGTACCACTTGTTGTCAGCGGGAACGACGTACCACGGCGCTTCTTCACGCGCTGTCTCGCGGATCGTTTCCTCATATGCGTGCATGTACTCGTCCCAACGCGCGCGCTCGGCCACGTCGCCCGCGCTGAACTTCCAGTTCTTCGCGGGATCATCAATCCGCTCGAGGAAGCGCCGCTTCTGCTCTTCCTTCGACACATTCAAGAAGAACTTGCGCACGATCGTGCCGTTGCGCGCCATGTAGCGCTCCCACTTCCGAATGTCTTGGAAGCGTTCGTTCCAAATCTCGTCGGTGACCAGTTCCTTTGGCAGTTGTTGACGCGCGAGGATCTCGGGATGCACGCGCACGACAAGCGTTTCTTCGTAGTAGGAACGATTGAAAATCCCGATCTGTCCGCGGCGTGGCGCAACACGCGTGCAGCGCCAGAGAAAATCGTGATCCATCTCTTCCGCACTCGGCGCTTTGAACGAATGCACCTCGCAGCCTTGCGGATTCACACCACTCATCACATGCTTGATGACACCGTCTTTGCCCGCCGCGTCCATCGCCTGAAACACAAGCAACAACGACCAGCGATCTTGCGCGTAGAGCATGTCTTGCATCGCGGCCATCGCTTGAATTCCCGCAGCAAGAAGGTCACCCGTGCCGTCTTTGCTCGCGTCGCGCGCGAGCGGATGCGAGCCATCGCGAAAGGGCCCGATGTCGGCGGGATCGTGGTCCTTGAGGCGGAACTCCTTGCCGTCGCGCACACAGTGCCGCTTTGCGAGTCGACGCGAAACCTCGATGATTTCCTGCATAGACGGCGTGTCAGGCATAGAACCTCCGTGCGGGATCGTCGCAGGGAATGGACGCGCGCGCAATCGAACTCCATCATTGTGGCAGGCTGCCGCGCTTCACTCGACGGGCGTCGATTCGAGATAACGCGCGTCATGCGGCGCAATCGGCGGCAATTCAAATTGTCCCTCGTAGACACCGAGCTCTGCGCCCGACCAGCGATCGCGGAACACGCGTCGACCTTCGAAGCGAATGATGCGATTCGCAGGAGTTTTTCCCCAGTTGAGTTCAACGTGTCGAAGCACTCCACTTCCAAGATCGACGACACCAGACGCAAGCGAAAGATCAGCAAATTGCGCGGCAATTCCCGTCGGTTTTGACAGCGCTTGGACCACGGGAACTTTGTCGCGCGGGAGTTGCGAAAGATTGTCGCCTGCAAGCATCGCACCGCCTGTTGCGGCAACAAGCGTCGCGTGAAAGCGCGCTTCGTTTTCAGGGAGCCCCGTTTGTACGAGCGTGTCAGGATCGTTCCACCAGAGACTGCCGTTCTGCCAACCGCGCAGCAAATTCTCTCGCCCGGTCCGCGAAACACTGCGCCAGTTGCGCTCAATATCGAGTGAACTGCGCGAACCATCAATCAAACCAAGTGACGGCCAAATCGGATGATTACACCCGAGGATGTATGCGTTCTCACCGACACCTCGACGAATCGCTTGCATGCCGAGCCGATACGCTTCGACGCGCGATTTCGAAGTATCGCCTCGCACGCCGCCGTGCATCATGCCCCAGAAAATCGCGTCGAGTTTGAAGTAACGGACACCCCACTTCTCGCGCATTTCTCTGAAAAGTTGCTCGAAATGCGCTTGGACCGCAGGGTTCGTTCCATCGAGCACGTACCACGGTCCGAGTCGCCAACCGCCAAACATCACGCGATCACTCGGCATAGGTTTGCCGTCATCGCCCTTGACGAACCAGTCGGGGTGTTCGCGCAAGATCTTTGAATCAGGACTCGCGACAAACGGTGCAACCCAAATCGCAGGTTCGCGGCCACCGCGCGTGATTTCGGCCAAAATCTCTTCGACAGGCTTGCCGCCGAAACCAGGCCCGGTGTCGAGCCAATCACCCATCGTCGGCTGATATCCATCGTCGATCTGCACGAAGGTGAGATCAGGAAAATCAGCCTTCATCGCCGCAAGATTGTTGAGCACATCCTTCGCCGTCACCCTTGGCCCAAAGCAGTACCACGAGCACCAACCCGTCGGCGGTGCTGGGTACGACGTACGCGCGTGGCGAGCGGCAATGTCGCGAGCAAGGCTTGCGAACAGTGCTCCGTGCGCGCCACCTTCGCGAAGGACAAACGATTCGAGTTGCCACGTCGTGCGCGGCGGCAACACAAGCCCTTCACAGTCGATCGTGGCGCGAATGTTCGTTGGCGAGATATCGAATGCTCCAACGAATCGATGGCACGAGGTGAATGCTGCGAGTACGCGTGGCGCATCGGTCGGCTCAAGCATGCAAACGCCGTAAACGCGACGAAACCCCGTAGGTTCAGGCAATCGATAGTGCGAACGATCGGGATAGTCGCCAACGTCTTCAGGTGCTGCAATCGTGCCAGCGGTTTGCGCGAGCATTTGCAGGCCTTCGCCATACATCCGTGTGTCGGGAGCAAGGCCGTGGGCGACGTCGAAGAGCACGACTTCGCGCACGGCGACAGGCTCATTCGATGTATTGACGAGTTCCACCGTCGCGAGATCTTTCTGCCACGAGAGATCCACGCGCAATGCAGCCGATTGCGTCGCATCGACCGCCTTTGCGACGGGCCGAGATTCGAGGACAAGCGTCGCGAGATCACCCGCGAGCGTTGCCGGAATCGTGTTGGCGCTCGCGACGTGACGCGGAAGAGCGAAGACCGAGGCGACGATGGCAAAAAGTGCGAATCGGCTGCAGATCTCAGAAAACTTCGCGAACACGCTTGCTGCAGGAAGAACTCGTGGCAGATGTGGCATTACCCGAGTGTAATCGCGCCCTAGGGCGCTTCGGATGACTCCGTGGCGGCACACTCAAGTGATCACCAAAGGTGCCTGAACCACTTCATGGCCTCCGATCAATGGGCACCAGAGGCAGCGCAGCGACAACCATCATCGCCGCCTGACCGCGGCAACATCAGCGGGCGTTCACCATCCTCAAACCCCGCCGGCAAGCCATGATTTCGCGCGGAGATCCTCTGCGAACAGAGGCCGTCGCGGTTCTAATGCGCGTCATGCGTCGACTCGCACTCCGAAGTGGCCTTCTCGCTCTCCTCCCCGCCGTCATCGCTCTCGCGTCGTTTGTCGAAGCCGCGACTCCCGCATGCGCACAAGGCGCGAAGGGTGGCGCGAAGAGTGGCGCGAAGAGTGGAGCCATTCCTGACGAGTGGTTCTTCGACGGAGCGAATCGTCCCGCGCCCTTGAAGGAACTTGAGGGAAAGCCAGCGCCAGAACTCGAAGTCGATTCGTGGATCGGCGACTCGTTCAAACTCTCCGATCAACGCGGCAAGGTGGTCGTGGTCGACTTCTGGGCAACATGGTGTGGCCCGTGCATGGCGGCGATTCCTGAGAACGTCGCACTCATGGAGAAACACAAGAACGATGGACTTGTGTTTGTTGGCGTGCACGACACGAATGCAGGCTTTGACAAGGCCGCGCAAGTCGTCAAAGAGAAGAAGATCAACTACCCGGTCGCGAAGGACGTTTCTGGCGGCAAGAGTGCTACGGCGTTTCGTGTGCAGTTCTGGCCGACGTACGTCGTCATCGATCGCGAAGGCATCGTGCGCGCGGCGGGATTGATGCCGAACAACGTGGAAAAAGTTGTGGAGATGTTGCTCAAGGAGAGCGCGCCTGAGGGCGCGTCAGCCACCGGACTTCCATCAGAGAACTATCTCGGCGGAGCCAAGCGACCCGCATCGCTGCGTGCCGTCGAAGGAAAGCGCGCTGCGAAGCTCGGCGCACAGTCGTGGATTGGCACTGCGCCCGCCGCGAACTGGCGCGACACGTGGAAGAACAGCGTCGTCGTCTTACATTTCACACAACCGTCGGGCGAGTTGGCCGCGAAGGAGTTTGAGCGATTCGCTCGGTTGAACGATGAATTTGCATCGCAGGGCGTGGTGTTCGCCGCGATCGGCGATCCGCACGCCGATGCGAAAATGCTCACGGCACTCGCTGAAGGCGCCAAGGCAACGATGCCGTTCGCTGTAGATCTTGCGCCAGAAGCGCCGGTTTCGACGACGAACGGCAAGCCTGCGCCGAAAGCCGCGGGCGTGACTGCCGCCGCATATGGCGTGGCGTTCATGCCTGCGACGATCATCATCGATCGCTCGGGCAATGTGCGCGCGGCAGGCGTGCGACTTGATCGCACGAAGCCCTTGCTTGAGATGTTGCTCGCTGAGGCAGCGCCTGCGAACGCGAGCGAGTCTTCAACGAATTAGTCCCACCGATTGATGCGACGACTTCATGCGACGCAAGCACGCGTCGCATCCTCGCCGCAGCCGAACGACGACACGAAGCCGACAGAACAGATGGATCCAACCATGACGATTGCCACACACAGTCACGCAGCGCACATCACTGGACGCTCGCCATTCATCGATCACGTCCGAACGCAAGTGGCTCGCACGGTCGTTGGGCAAGACGCGGTTGTTGAGCGCGTACTCATCGCGCTGCTCACGGGCGGTCACCTTCTCCTCGAAGGCGTTCCTGGGATCGCAAAGACACTGCTCGTGCAGTCGGTCGCGAAGGCGATCGATCTCCGATTTGCACGCGTGCAATTCACCATCGATCTTCTGCCGAGCGACATCGTCGGCAGCGAGATTCTTGATCAGAAGTCGGGCGAGTTCCGCATCCACAAGGGACCGATCTTCACGAACCTTCTCCTCGCCGACGAAATCAATCGCGCGAGCCCGAAGGTGCAGTCCGCGCTCCTCGAAGCGATGCAAGAGCGACGCGTCTCGATCGGCGATACCACGCATGATCTGCCCGCGCCCTTTCTCGTGATCGCAACGCAAAACCCTGTTGAACAAGCAGGAACTTTCGAGTTGCCCGAAGCGCAACTCGACCGCTTCATGCTTCGCCATCGGCTCTCCTATCCAAAGCCCGCGGACGAAGCGGAAGTCGTGCGTCGAAGTCTTGGCCTTCGACTCAAGAAGCAAGGAGAAGGCGCGGTTCCAATGTCTGCGTTTGACGCGATCGACGGTTCGCAACGTATGCATGTGCGCGACCTCACCGAGGCGATGACGGCGGTGCAGAACGTGCATGTCAGCGATGTATTTGTGCGTGACGTCGTGGAACTCGTCAATCTCACGCGACGCCACGCCGACATCGAACTCGGCTGCAGCCCTCGCGCAGCGCTCGCGTTGGTGCACGCATCGCGCGCACGCGCGTTCATCCATGGTCGCGACTACACAATTCCCGAGGACATCTTCGCGCTCGCTGAGGACGTGATCCTGCACCGCATGCGCCTTCGCTACGAAGCGCTCGCGGAAGGTCGCACATCCGCCGACGTCCTTGCCAATTTGCTTTCAACGATGGCGTGACATGACTGCACTGAACGCGCACAACATCAAAGCGCGCGCACCGCAAAGTCATGCGGCAGGCGATCTCGCGCTTCCGCCGCCCGAACAATTGGCGCGGGGCGATTTCGACATTGTTGTGCGCCGTCTCGCAGACGACATCGCATTTGGCAGCGACAACTCGCGACTCCTCGGAAGTGGCCTCGAATACGCAGGATCGCGGCCCTACGTTCCGGGCGATTCTGTGCGACTTCTCAACTGGCGATTGTCTGCGCGAACCGCGAAGCCGTATGTGCGCGAGTATGAAGCGCTCAAGCGAACAAGTATCTACATCGTGATTGATACGTCGGCATCGATGTCGACGACATCGATCGCGCGTTCAAAGCACGCGCTCGCGCTGTGGATCGCATCGGCGCTCGGGCTTGTTGCGCAGCGACGGATGAGTCCTGTTGCGATCGTTGGCGGCGGCGAACGCAGCGTGCCTGTTGTCCCAAGTCTTTCGCGCAATGACTTGCAGCGCGCGCTGGAACCATTGCGTGTTGCCGAGCCACGCGAGACGACGCGTGTGGGCGAGCGTGTTGCAGACATCGCACTTCGCGCGACGCGCGCGAGCGTTCTTGTGGTCCTTTCCGATCTTCACGATCCACAGGCCGTTCCCGCGATTCGCAACGCTTCACAGAAGCACGATTGCCTGGTGATGCATGTCGTCGATCCAACCGAAATCGCACCGTTGCGCGCAGGATTCGTGCGCGCACGCGAGGCAGAATCGAGTCGCGGCTTCACAGCGACCAACCGGAGTGTCTTCGCACAAACCGATGATGTTCGCAGCGAACTCATTCGCGCTGGCGCGGATTACTTGCGCCTCGTGACGAGCGAACAGTTCATTCCACCGCTGCGTCGATTTCTCGCAACGCGCGGCTCACTTCTCAGGGGGCGCGGATGATGCTGGCGACACGGAAGCGTGTTTCGATCGTGCTCGCGAGCGCGCTTGGCCT
>JBJOHQ010000157.1:0-4032 GCA_046047595.1 Planctomycetota bacterium
CGGCTCGCAGCGGAAGATGTGGCCAGGGATAAAGGTTGCGTCTGGACCAACGATCGTGTTGGAGTAGATCCAACGCTCGCCAGCCGCAGGAGGCATCGCATTCAAGCGGTCGACAAACGCCACCGAATCCACGATTTCCGTCCATGGCGTCACGTCGAGCACGCCGTCGTCGTTCGTGTCGAGGTCTTGATTAAGGGCGCCAGTGAAACCACGCACGAGCACGTGGGTCACGTTGTCGGTGTTCTCGAAGTTCAGGACGTTCGTTCCCGATGGGATGTAATCCGCGGTTCCGAGCGTGAGCGTTGCCTCAGCGACGAGGAACAATCCATCGGCGGCGATGACTTGCCCAGTCAGAGGTGCGACGGTTTCAACCACGCCCGATCCGCCAGTTCCGTCGCCAATAACGATGTAGGTCAGTCCGTCAAGGCTTTCACCCACGCCGCCCTTCAACTCAAAGTACTCGTCGTTGTCGGTTCCGGTTTGGTCGACGCGGATTTCGTTGATGATGATGCCTTGCGGCACGCACTGCTGATTGGCGGCGCCTGGCGAGTCAACGCCTGCGAGCGGATCGATCGTGCCGACATTCCACTGCGACGTGTTCGCGCAAAGCCACGCAGCTGCGGGCTGCGAGCCAGCGTCTGGTCCGACCGTGGTGGTCGAATAGAAGTAGTCGCTCTTCAAGCCGTTCGGCGAGGCGTTCGCGAGAACCGCAACGCTCGAAACAACCGAAGTCCACGGCGTCACATCGAGCGTGCCGTCGTCATTCGTGTCGAGCTTGTCGCCGACCGCGCCAGTGAAGCCGCGGACGAGGATGAAGGTGACGTTGTCGCCGCCCTCAAGATTGAGCGACACAGCGAGGTTTGGGGTCGTGAGCGAAAGCGTTGGCTCGCCAACGACAAAGAAACCGCTCGCGGGGATCGTGCCAGAGAGCGAGATGACATCTTCAATGACGCCGTTCTGCTGGCCCGGCAGAGCGAAATCATCGTCGCCAATGACGACGATCGAGACACCACTCAGCGACTCACCAGCGGCGCCTGCGATTTCGATGTACTCATCGAAGTCGGCACCTGGCTGTTCGAGGCGAATTTCATTCAAACGAAGTGGGGCATCCGCCAAGGCGACCGCCGCAAAAAGCGACGGAAGACAGACGACGCCCGAAATGGCCAGTCGACGCATCGGAACTTTGCTCCTGCTCTTCAAGTTGTGGCTTGGATCGGTTCGCCCGCCCCTTGGAAGTTGCCTCTCACGTGTCACAACGCGCAGGGAAACCTCACGGACTGATCGATGTCGGCCAGATCTGCAAACGTTCTCGTTCAAGACTCAACTTGACGAGAATGTCCTTGGAGGGACGGTCCGAGTGTAATGCGGGGTTTGGGAAAGTCGAAACGAAAGCGGGGGACGAGTGCGACTTCGCACAGAATTCTCGGGCCTTTGACGGAATGTTCGTCCGCGTTGCGATGCACACGGGCGGGCTCGCCTGGGTCGACTTGGGTGACTTGGGCGACTTGGGCACAAAAGCGCAAGAGGGCGGCCAAGGCCGCCCTCTTGCATTGAACTGTTCAGATTTGAGTCGCTCTTCGACACCCGTCCGCACGGTTCGCGCCGGATGGAAGGCGCGTCAAGCGCGGCGAAGCGCATCGTTTGGCGTTCGGGTTGGGGGTCTGATTACTTCTCGTTCTCTTCTTGAACGTTTGCGGTGTTGACCTTCGGGGTGCTGTTCGAAGTCGTGGACTTGGTCGAAGAGCCGCTCCCGCTTGCCATGGCCGAACCCGACATCGGAACGAGGAAGACTTCAACGCGACGGTTGTCCGCGTTGCCCTTCGAGGTGTTCTCCGCGATCGGACGGAACTCACCGTAGCCAGCGACCATGAAGCGGTTTGCTGAAACGCCGTCAGACACGAGCGCATCGCGTACCGAGATCGAGCGGTGCGCTGAGAGGTGCACGTTCGTCGGGTGCTGCGCTGCCGTTGCAGCGCGACGAATCGCGACATTGTCGGTGTGACCGACGACGCGCACTTCGAGGTTGTTTGCTTCGCCTTGGTTGAGGATCGACGCAAACTTCTTGAGCACGGTTTCAGCCTTCGACGTCAGCTTCGCGCTACCGAGATCAAACGTCACGTCGCTCTTGAAGCGAAGCATGCCGAGGCGCGAATCGAATTCGAAGATGTCTGGGTATTCCGCAGCGAGACGCTCAAGCGTTTCGTTGACCGACTCAGGAAGTGGGCTCATCGAGCCGAGCTGCGCGAGCAGCGATTGATAGCGCTTTTCAAGCTCTTCCAACGCGCCGCGATCGCCACCGACCATGTTCTTCGCAGCCGCGAGATCTGCAGCAGCTTCAGCCAATTGCTTGCGCAGCATGTCTTCGTTCGCGCGCGACGTCGTGTAGTCGTTCTGCAGCTGGAGGAGTTGTTGCTCCTTGCTGCGGTACGCGCTCATGAGATCGTCGTACTGATTTTGCGGCACGCAGCCGCCGAGAACGGTGAGGGTGAGTGCGGAGAGTGTGAGTGTGGCAAAACGCATCAGGCTTCCTACCTTCGTGAGTTGTCTTGACCAAATAGGTCGCGTGGTGTCGACGCAGAGTCGACGATCTTTCAGATCGGCATCGCGCGATGCCGAAGAATTCGCGTTCGTGCGAGACGTCGCGTTGGAACGTGCAATTCCTGCGCGCGGCGCGATTGTACGGATTTCGCGGATTTGTGTGGCTTTGGGAAAGCGGCTGCCCGGATTTCGTGCGGAACTCGGTCGAAGCGCCGAGGAGCCGAAGCGCCGAAGCGCCGAGGAGTCGAAGCGCCGAGGAGCCAAGGAGCCGCGATTTGGGTTCCTCGGGTTGCACGTCGTCGGCTGCGATCGGTCGCGGCTGTTCAGTATGAATCGCCTTGTTCGAGCTGGATCAGTGTGGCATCCGAGCCGCACTTCGTGGTCGGGCTTTGCGATCAGGCTTGGCGAACAGGCTTCGAGTTCGGTCTTCGAGCTCGGTCCTCGAGCTCGGTCCTCGAGCTCGGCCTGCGCGATCAGGCTCGGCCGACCCTCGCGGCCAACTGCGCGGTTCCGAAGACCTCATCGAACTCGTACACGCCGATGAAATCCGAGAGCGAGTCGTCGGGGGTCCGCGACATCAGTCCAACATCGATGAGTCGATAGACGATTCGTCCGAAGTCCTCTGTGCGTAGGACATTCCAATGACGAAGCACAACCGGTGCCAACATGCCGTAGCGTTGGATCGCGTATTCGCGCAGCCCGATGCAGAGTTGCTGGCCCGTGATGTGACGCGAGTCGGCATCGGCGAAGTTGAACTCGGCCGCCGTGTCGAAGGACGAGCCCGAACTACTGCCGAGGTTGCCAAGATGGCTGTGCGGTCCGTCAAACTCATGCTGGCCGTGCAGGGAGTCGTCGCCCGTGCCTCCACCCGAGCCTCCACCAGTGCCTCCACCAGTGCCTCCACCCACCGTTTCAGCGGCGCCATGAACGCTGTGTGTATGCCGCAAGATGCGCTCGACCGTGTGCCGCAAGCCTTCTTGCACGAATTCGAAGGCTTCGATTCGATAGGGGGTGTCGCCGACGATCGCGGTGATGGGATCGACCGCTGTCGGAAGCGCTTCGCCCTTGACCTTCGCAACGGAGGTGAGGTGCGTCGAAACGGTCGGCGGAACGGTGCTGTCGTCGAATGCGTTGTGGTTCGGGTCCACTGCGAACTCTCCGGACGAATTCCAATCCCAACAAAACAACGGGCGATGTGGGAAAGAGCCCGCAGTCTAGCGGGCTCGCACCGTTGACCAAGGAAACTATCGGCGATTGCGTGGAATCTCCTCCAACGCGAGGGAGGTCGGAGGAGCCGGTGCACAGGCGCTGCGGGTAAGCCGCAGTGCATCGCGGAGTCGCGGTTGCAACTTCCACCTTCGATGAAACTCCAGCACTCTCCTCGCGTCCTGCTCTTGCAGAACACGGGATTCCGTTACCTTCCCCGCATGGATGAACGCCGCATGGACGCGGACCAGACCGGCCGCAAGTCGACCCCCGCGAGTTCGAGCCCCG
>JBJOHQ010000158.1:0-3243 GCA_046047595.1 Planctomycetota bacterium
GAGGGAAGCGATGCAAACTCGAACGTACGTGCGATGGCGCTTGGATTCTGGCGAGACATGGCGTGAAAATCGGCGGAATCGCGGTGTTTTCTCCACTCTCCGTGGTTCGGTTGTGGCGGTATCCTCCACGCCCCGCGTGAAGTGCGCCACAAACTGAAAGACGAGCGTTTGTGGAGCGCACGGTGTTTGCCGGGTGATCGACAAGACGCGTTGAAGGACGCGTTGAAAGTCGCTTTGAAAGTCGTATTGAAAGTTTGGGAATCCGCATGTCCGACCAGAAGCCAGCATCGAATCCGCCAGCCTCCAAAGAAGGTCGCGAAGGGAAAGAGTCCCGTTACAAGGACACCCTCAATCTTCCGAAGACGTCCTTCGCCATGAAGGCGAATCTCATTCAGGCGGAACCTCAGTCGATGAAGCGCTGGGATGAGTCGCACCTGTTTGGTCGTTTGCAGGTCGCGCGCGAATCAGCGGAACCGTTCGTCTTTCACGACGGACCTCCGTATGCCAACGGCCCGATTCACATGGGCCACATGCTCAACAAAGTGCTCAAGGACTTTGTGGTGCGTGGAGCGTTGATGGAGGGGCGTCGTGTGCGCTTTGTGCCCGGTTGGGATACGCACGGACTTCCGATCGAACACAAGGTGATGACCGAACTGCACGAGAAGGGAAAGACGGCGAAACTCGACACACTGACTGCAGAGCAGCGACACATGGCGATTCGCCGCGAATGCGCGGCAGCAGCGACGAAATTCATCGGTCTTCAAGCCGAGCAAATGAAGCGATTGCTGACGCTCGCGGATTACGCGGATCCCTACTACACGCTCATGCCGAACTACGAGGCGAAGACGCTCGAAGTCTTCGCGGATCTCGTGGAGCAAGGCGTTGTCGTGCGCGCGCTGAAGCCAGTGCACTGGTCGATCGCGAACAAAACTGCGCTCGCCGAAGCAGAACTCGAATACGAGGATCGCGAAGATCTCTCGGTCTATGTCGACTTTGAAGCGGCGGATCGCGCGAAAGTCGCTGCGGCATTCGGCTTGCTCGCCGAAGCGCCTGCGACAAGCGATGCAAGTGCTGATGGCAGCACTGATGGCAGCAGCGTTGGAGTTGAGAGCGACGACGCGGATGATTCGCGCTACCTCGACGTCACGCCGAGCTTCATGATTTGGACGACGACGCCGTGGACGCTTCCGGCGAACCTCGCGATCGCGGTTCACGAGAAGTATCGCTACGCACTTGTTGAAATCGACGGAAACACCACGATTCTGGCGAGCGATTTGGTCGCTGCGGTTGCGAAGAAAGCGGGCGCCGAGAAGGTTGTTGTGCGCGCAGAAACCGACGGCGCGAAGCTCGTCGGCCTCGCCTATCGGCATCCGTTCTGTGCGCGCACGGGCCGCGTGGTATCGGCCGATTAC
Organism: Planctomycetota bacterium; assembly: GCA_046047595.1. GTDB lineage: Bacteria > Planctomycetota > Phycisphaerae > Phycisphaerales > SM1A02 > QWPT01. Next base: position 1,413 of record JBJOHQ010000158.1, read on the forward strand.
GTCACGCTTGAAGATGGCACGGGCCTCGTGCACACCGCGCCTGGTCACGGTGCCGACGACTATCGAACCGGCTTGAAAGAAGGGCTTCCCGCGTATTGCCCTGTTCGTGAAGACGGAACCTACGACGACACTGTGCCTGATTGGCTGCGCGGAAAGTCGATTTGGACGGCGAATGCCGAAGTCGCTGAACGTCTGCGCGCAAGTGGTCATCTCTTCTACGACCACAAGTTCATGCACTCGTATCCGCATGATTGGCGTTCGAAAACCCCAGTGATTTTCCGCGCCACCGAACAGTGGTTCGTTGGCGTCGATGTGCCTGTGAAGCGCGATGGAAAGACGCTGCGTCAGCGCGCACTCGAAGCGATCACCAACGAAGTTGGTTTCACACCCGAGTGGGGACGCAATCGTCTGCGTGGCATGCTTGAATCGCGGCCTGATTGGTGCATTTCGCGTCAGCGTTCGTGGGGCTTGCCGATTCCTGCGTTCCGCATGGCGGACGGCAAGACCTTCCTCACACCTGCAAGCGTGCGCGCTGTCGCAAAGCGATTCGCGGAGAAGGGCAGCGATGCGTGGTTCCAAGAGTCGCCTGCCGACTTGCTTTCGCACTACGACGCGAAGTCAGACGCGGCGGCGCCCGCTGGGCTTGATGTTGCAACGCTTGTCAAACTGCACGACATCTTCGACGTGTGGTTCGAAGCGGGTAGTTCGTGGAATTCCGTGCTTCGCGCGCGAAACATTGGCTACCCCTCGGAGATGTATCTCGAAGGCAGCGATCAACATCGCGGTTGGTTCCAGTTGTCGCTGTTGCCGGCGCTTGGTGCTACGGGCGTTGCGCCCTTCAAGCGACTCGTGACGCACGGCTTCATCGTCGACAAAGATGGACGCAAGATGTCGAAGTCGATCGGAAACACGATCGATGTTGAAGCGCTGCTGAAGGAGTTTGGCGCGGACGTTTGTCGTTGGTGGGTTGCTGGAACGGATTACGAAAATGACATCCGCGCCGACAGCGAGTTCTTCAAGGTGTCGGGCGAGAGTTACCGCAAGGTGCGCAACACCATTCGCTATCTCCTCTCGAATCTCGATGGTTTTGACGCGTCAGAGCGCGATTCGATTCTTGAAGGCATCTCGCACACGAGTCTCGAGTCGTGGATGTTGGCGCAAGTTGCGTCGACGCAGGAATTGGTGCGCGATGCAGTTCGGCGTTGTGCATTCCGTGAAGCGCAACAAGCGATCTATCACCTCTGCAACGAAACGCTGTCCGCGATTTACTGCGCGGCGACGAAGGACCGTCTCTACTGCGATGCGCGCAGTTCCTCGCGGCGCCGCGCAGCGCAAGCGGCGATGCATTTGGCGTGCGATGCGCTTTGCCGCATGCTCGCCATCTTCTTGCCGCATACGGCCGACGAAGCGTTCCGCGCACTTTCTGGCGACAACGCGTGTGTGCATACCGAACGCTTTCACACGCTCGCATTCACGGCGCATCCGCGCTTCTCTGAAGTGCTCGCGCTCCGCGAATTGGTCAAGGGTGAACTCGAGAAGGCGAAGGCGCGCGGCGTTGAAAATCCACTCGATGCGGGCGTGATGTTGCCAACATCGCACCACCACCTTGAAGAGTTCGTTGCGGATCTTCCCGATCTCTTCGGTGTCTCACGGGTCGTGATGGCGAAGGATCAATCGTCGATCGAAGTGGTCGATTTGCGCGGCGAACCGCGCTGCGAGCGCAGTTGGAAGCGCGACGGCACCGTGCGGCAGCGCTCGGATGGCGGCACGCTTTCTGATCGTGACGCAGAGGCGCTCGGGATCGCGTAACAACCGAAGTTGTCGAGTGTGA
>JBJOHQ010000159.1:0-19080 GCA_046047595.1 Planctomycetota bacterium
GTGACGCGATCACATCGTGCGTGCCGTTGATGACCGTTGATTGCGTGCAGCCGCCGAGTGTGAGCGTGACAGCCGGCACGACGGCGAGCGCGCCCAAGACAATGCGCGCCGACGTTGCGCAGAAGCATCGATCGATCGAATTCATCGAACTGGCAGACCTTTCTCGTTCCAGAGGCGACGAAGGTCCTCAAGATCGATGCGCTCAGTGACGGTTCCATCGATGTCAGTTCGTCGAACACGCACGCCTTTCGCATCAAACTCCTGCACGAGTTTCGCGGGAGCGCCGCCGAAGCGAGTTTCCAAACGGAACCCGTTGGGTGTGCGCGTCCATGTTTCACGACGTTGCGGCAGTTTCTCGTCGCGCTGATCGAACGCGTAATCGAGGAATTCAATCGTGTCGGAACCGTCGCGCGATGCGTCGCTCGATGCATCCTTCGATGCCCCGTTCGAAACCCCGTTCGAGGCGGCTTTCGCCGAGAAATCAGGGAGCAATTGTCCGAGGACGACCAGTTCCGCTTGCGAGATGTATGCGGGTGGAACAGGCCACGATTGCGGCTCACGAGTGCGCGATTCACGACCAGAAGAAATCACTTCGATGCGTGGCCGTGGGGCGCCAGCACTCGGTGCGAGGCGCACGCCCGTTTGTGCGGACGATCGACTTGCGCGGCGATGTCGTTCGGTCGTTCGCACGCTCCACGATTCGCTGCTGCGATCCCACGTCACGAAGTAGCGGCTCTGTGCGTCCATCGTGTGCGTTGGATCGTCGTTGACGATGACACGCGCATCGAGCGTGACAAAGAGACCCAAAGTCGCGTCGTCACCCTTCAATTCCGCCGGATCGCGCGAAGCATCAACTTCGCCGCGCTTTCCTTCGCGCACGCGAACCAACGCGTAGCCGAAGTCTTTCTGTGTGCCGTTCGCATCAGGGCGCCGCATGCGATAGCACACCGGATCGGGTGCGATTGTCGCGCGCAGTTTCGCTTCGGTGAAGCCAGCGACAATTTCAGCACCGAGGCCAAGCAGAGCGGAGCGCTCAATCGATTCGGCGAAGACGTCTTTGACGTCAATGGTCGCGAACGCGCGATCGAGCAAAGGTCGCACGCGAGCGAACTCACTCTCGACAACGATCGAGGCAAAGACGAGATACGCATCTGGCCCGTTTGGAATCACCAAGTTGCCCGTGATGCCGCGACCGCCACCCTCGAGCGGAACGGCGACATAGATCAGGTGCGCGTCGCGCCCCGCGATCTTGCGCGGCTCATCGGCAAGGACCTCAACGGTGCCGCCCTTGGCGCGAATCGCCTCGATGTATTCCTTGCACTGGCTTGCAGCAGTGGTTTCCGCCTTCGAAGCGGTGAGTCCAGCGATGCGCATGCGCCAACCTGGAGTTTCGCCATCTTCAGAGAGGAGGTAATTGGTCGGGTTCTTCTCGACGCGAACCGTTGTGCCGATGGGGACGCGCATCTGAAGCCCAAGTCCCTCTGCCTCGAGTGGCGCCTCTGCAAGACCGTCGGCAACGGGCGGCTTCGAGGAGGGTGGAACCGCGGGAGTAGCACTTTGGTCCGAGAATGTCGGGCCTGAGGAGGGGGCGAGCGCGATCTGCGCGGCGGCAACCATCCCGAATCGAGACAAGGGCGGGGTGCTCTCCGCGTGCGCGGCTGGCGCGAGAGCAATGAGCACTCCAAGCGCGACTGGCGCCATGACGGTCGCATACACGCTCGAACCTCGCGAAAGAGTCATCCGTGCCCATCGAGCGATGCTCGGCACGACATCGTGTCCCGAGACAAGCGCTCGGTCACGCGCTCCGCCAAGCGCTCGGTCACGCGTCAACGCGCTCGGCACGCAGCTTCCGTGGACAATCGGTTCGATGCCCGCGTCTTGCATGGAAGCGAGCTGGCGGCGCTGATCGCGCGGAAACGTTGCGGCGGAATGTGGGTTCGACACGGGCGCGCATGGTAGGGATGCCGCGGGAGCACCGCCTGACACTGTGAAGGCGCGCGGACTGCGCGCGGACCGCGCGCGGGGGAGTGTGGTTCCCTGATTGATTCGTGCTCGATGTATCGACGACGTACACGTCGTCACGCACCCGCCGATAACGCGACTTCGGGATTCCACTCAAGTCCCAACGCTCGCGACGATTGACAGCAACCGCGGAATTGGTATCTTTGGCGATTCGCACCTGTGCGCCCACGTTGTTTCGTGGTCGTGCAGGTTCATCTTTCGCAAGTCACACGTCGCGCGTGAGTTCTGCGCGACGCGACAGTTTCCGAAAGTGCATGCACGTGTTCGGAGTCGCTCGCAAAGCAATCTCCAGTCACGCCGCAATGCACGCAGCAAGTTCCGAATCACTGCAGAAAAGCAGTGCAAATCAAACGATCCTCAACGATCCTCACGGAGTAATGCAATGAACGGCGGCAAATTCAGGATTCGTATGGAAGCCTACGACCATCAAGCTCTCGACGCTTCGGCGCGCGAGATCGTTGATCAAGCAAAGCGCACTGGTGCGCGCGTCGCAGGTCCGATTCCTCTCCCAACCCGCCGCGAAATCTACACCGTCAACCGTTCGCCCTTCATCGATAAGAAGTCGCGCGAGCAGTTTGAAATCCGCACGCACAAGCGTGTCATCGACATTACGGAATGGAATCACCGCACGACCGACGCGCTTCAGCGCCTTGTGGTCCCCGCGGGCGTGTTCCTCCGCATTAAGGCCTAAATTTTGACGGGCATGGACTGCCCGTCAAAATGGGTGAAAGCCCTCGCAGGCAAGCGCCTGCAACTCCGTGCGGATGTTCCGCACGGCAGAAGTGAAGAGCGTCATGTGCGGTTGGTTCGAGCGCAACCGAAAGAACCCGGAAGCAATCGAAAGTCAGCCGAACCTCTGACGGAAACCCAAGCTGATCGCAGTTCTGACCAACTGCGCACACTCAGACGAGACGAGTCAACTCATGAGCAACAAGCCCTGCCAGGTCGCCATCCTCGGTCGCAAGATCGGCATGACCCGTTACTTCCTCGAAGACGGCAAGAACATCCCCGTCACCGTGATCGAAGCTGGTCCTTGCGTCGTCACGCAAGTCAAGACCGCTGATCGCCACGGCTACTCGGCTGTGCAGATTGCGTTCGACGACATGAAGGCGCGCAACTCGTCGATCCCGATGATTGGTCACGACGCGAAGGCTGGCTCTGCGCCGAAGCGCGTTCACCGCGAAATGCGCGTCACCGACGACGCTGCAGCGAACGCCTTCCAACTCGGTCAAACCATCGATGTTTCGTGCCTCGATGGCGTCGCCTACGTCGACGTCATTGGTACGAGCAAGGGTAAGGGTTTCGCTGGCGTTATGAAGCGCCACAACTTCAAAGGTATGTCCGCGACGCACGGTACCGAACGTAAGCACCGCACCCCGGGCTCGATCGGTTCGCACGGCACTGACCGTGGTCACGGCGCGAAAATCAAGAAGGGCAAGCGCATGGCTGGCCAGCTCGGTGACGAGCGCGTCACGGTGCGCAGCCTTGATGTTGTGAAGATTGACGCTGAGAAGGGCCTCCTCCTCGTGAAGGGTCCAGTTCCAGGCGCCAATGATGGTTATCTGTTCATTCGTCAAGCCACGCGTCTCTTCAAGCGCAAGGCGAAGAAGCTCCCCAAGAAGTAATGGTGGAGAAGTGAGGCTAAAAACTGAGGCCATGCAGTCAGGCCGAGACGATTTTGAAATTGGTGCTCGAATGATGCAAAACCGAGCAGTGTTTCGGTTACAGTCTTCGACCCGACTCAGATTCCTCTGAATCGTTTCACCGCGCAGCAATTCCATGAAGGTCATGGATGCGCAAGCGAGTGATGAAAAAGTTTGTAGGTACACAGCCATGTTCGAGGCACGCAGTGCTCTCGAACGCCGGAAAGGCCCGAGAGGGAACCAGCCGGCAGCAACAAAGAATTCTTTGTAGTTCACCAAGTCGATTCCTACTCCGTGCCACCAATCAACAGGCACGCAGAGGATGAGGCGAAGAGTGCGGACAACGTCCGCAAGAGGCGAAGCATGATCGAACTCCCGATCTACGATTCCAATGGTAAGAAGGTCGACACCGTCAAGGTCGACCCAGAGACGCTCGGCGGCCAAGTCCGCTACGCGCTTCTCAAGCAAGCCTACGTCATCACGCACGGCAATCAGCGTCAGGGCTCAGCCCGTACGAAGAGCCGCGGTGACGTTGAAGGCTCCACCCGCAAGCTGTACAAGCAAAAGGGCACCGGTAACGCACGCGCCGGTGCTGCGCGTACGCCGATCCGTAAGGGCGGCGGTGTGACGTTTAAGAAGACCCGCGAACGCGAGGACTTCCGCACAGCGCTTCCAAAGAAGATGCGTCGTCTTGCAAACCGCAACGCGCTTCTCGCCAAGCTCATCGACAACGAAGTGAAGTGCTTCGCTGCGCTCGATTTCAAGGCGCCGAAGACCGCTGAGTTCGCGAAGATGATGGCTTCGGTCGGCATCGACCGTACCTGCCTCGTTGCAACCGACAAGGCCAATCGCAACGCGATCCTCTCGGCGCGCAACGTCGCGGGCGTCAACGTTTGCCGCATCGACCAACTCAACGCATTTGAACTTCTGAATCACCGCTACCTCGTCGTTGACAAGGCGGCGTTGATGTCGTTCCTCGACGGCAGCTGCTTCGAGGCGAGCGATGAGGGTGCAGACTCCGCGCCAGCTGCTGCTGCCGCTCCTGCGAAGACCACAAAGAAGGCCCCGGCCAAGAAGACCGCGGCAAAGAAGGAGGTCGCGTAAATGGACCCCATCCACGTCATTGTTCGTCCAATCGTCACCGAGAAGGCGACCTGGGGCTCCGGCCACCAGAATCGCTTTGCGTTCGAAGTTTCGAAGCTCGCGACGAAGACCGACATCAAGCAGGCTGTTGAAAGCCTCTACAAGGTTCGCGTTCTCGGCGTCGCGACTCAAACGCGTCGCCTCCGCAACCGCGCGTATGCGTACGGCTTCGTTCCAGGCAAGACTTGGAAGCGCGCCGTCGTGAAGATCCATCCGGAAGACAAGATCGAGCTCTTCTGAGCCGTACTCCTTCGCTTCGGCAAGAGGAAACACTGTCATGGCTATTCGTGTCTACAAGAGGGTCACCAACGGACGCCGCAACGCGTCGGTGAACCTGCACTCGGAAGTGACGAAGAAGTCCCCCGAGAAAAGCCTCCTCGCTCCGCTCGTTCGTGGCTCCGGTCGCAACGTGCAAGGCAAGATCACCATCCTCGGTCGCGGCGGCGGTCACAAGCGCCGCTACCGCAAGATCGATTTCCGTCGCAACAAGGACGGCGTCGCTGCAACTGTTGTCGGGATCGAGTACGACCCCAACCGTTCGTCGCACATCGCCCTCCTCAAGTACACCGACGGCGAGTTGCGCTACATCATTTCGCCGAAGGGCCTCCGCGCTGGCGACGAAATCATGAGCTCGGTCGACGCGATCGATCCGAAGGTCGGCAATTCGATGCCGATCAAGCACATCCCAACCGGTCTCGCGCTGCACAACATCGAGATCGAGCCAGGTGCTGGCGGCCGCATGTGCCGCGGCGCGGGCATGTATGCGCGTCTCACCAACAAGGAAGGTCGCTGGGCGACCGTCGTGCTCCCGTCGGGCGAAATTCGACAGGTTTCGATGGACTGCCGCGCAACCGTCGGCGAAGTCGGCAACGCTGATCACGCGAATGTCGTGCTCGGTAAGGCCGGTCGTAACCGCTGGAAGGGCCGTCGTCCGACGACCCGTGGTATCGCGATGTCCCACCACACCCACCCGCACGGCGGTGGTTCGGTGTCGAAGGGTGGTCGCGAGCCAGTCAACCACTCTGGTACGCAAGCGAAGGGTGGCCGCACGCGTCGTTACGGCAAGTCGAGCGATGCACGCATCATCCGTCGTCGTAAGAGCAAGCGTTACGGTCAATTGAAGCTCTGACGCGCCTGCGTCGCATCGCGTCAAGTCGCGCGATACGGGCAGTCGGTCAGTGATGTGAAGTGAGCAAGATCAGTAGTTCGTCAAGATCGCTGCGAGTTCGGTGCCTCGAAACAAGAGGCGCGCCAAGCCTGCGGCTCTGAAGATGAGAAACGCGCCTTCGGCGCTGAAATAGCGAGATACCTCAATGTCACGATCGCTCAAGAAGGGTCCACACGTCGTCGAGAGCGTGTACCGCAAGGTGCAGAAGCTCGAGGCAAGCAACAAGCGCGTTCCCATCAAGACGTGGGCCCGCTCGTGCACGATTGTCCCCGAATTCATCGGCCACACCTTCCAGGTGCACAACGGCCGTCAGTTCGTCGACGTGTACTGCACGGAAGACATGGTCGGGCACAAGCTCGGCGAGTTCTCCCACACCTGCACCTTCCGCGGTCACACCAACAAGAAGGAGGATCTCAAGGTCTGATCGCAGTGCGTTTGATCGCACTGCTGAAGTCTTGAGTTACAGCCATGGCTAAGCAAACGGCTACCAATTCCTATCGGGCATGCCACCGTTTCGCCCGCATTGCCCCTCGTAAGGCGCGTCTCGTTGCGGACATGATCCGCGGCAAGAGCGTGGACGAGGCTCTCACCGCGCTCGACTTCTCGAAGAAGCGCGGCTCTGCGTACATCTCAGTCGTGCTGAAGAGCGCGATTGCGAACGCTGAAGAGAAGAACGCGGATCCAACCAAGCTCATCGTGAGCGAGTCGCGCGTCGACGAGGGTCCGACCCTCGACCGTTTCCAACCAAAGGACCGCGGTCGCGCTCACCCGATCTTGAAGCGAACCAGCCACATCCACATCGCAGTTGAGGAGCGCGGGGCCTAAGCCTCGGAGATTCACTATGGGACAGAAGGTCCATCCATTCGGTTTCCGCGTCGGTATCACCGAAGCTCACCGCTCGCGCTGGTTCGCACCAAAGGCGCTCTTCGGATCTCTCCTCGTTGAGGACTACAAGATCCGTAAGTACGTCGACAAGCGCCTCAATCGCACTCCGCCGTTCGCGGCTGTGAGCGACATCCTCATCGAGCGTACGCGCGATGAACTCACCGTGATCCTGAAGAGCGCGCGCCCCGGCATGGTTGTCGGTCCGCGTGGTTCGGGTATCGAAACCCTGACGAAGGACCTGCAAACCCTCACGGGCCGCAAGGTCGTCATCAAGGTCGTCGAAATCAAGAACGCCGACCTCGACGCGAAGTTGATCGCTGAGAGCATCGCTGAGCAACTCAAGAAGCGCGCGAATTACCGCCGCGTTCTCAAGATGCGCGCAGAGAGCTCGATGCAGAACGGCGCGAAGGGAATTCGCATTCTCCTCGCCGGCCGTCTCGGTGGTGCGGAAATGAGCCGCACCCTCGACACGCGCGAAGGCTCGATTCCGCTTTCGACGCTCCAAGCGAACGTCGACTATGCGGTCGCTGAGGCGTACACGACGACGGGTTCGATCGGTGTCAAGGTGTGGGTCTTCAAGGGCCTCTACACCGAGCAAGACGAAGATCAAACCGCATCGAGCGCTGCTGGTGGCCGCGCCCGCGCCCGCGGACGTAGATGAGCCGCATCCGGCGAAGTACTCGCCGGACGCTCGAATGAGAGCCGCATCCGGCGAAGTACTCGCCGGACGCTCGACTGAGAGCCGCATCCGGCGAAGCACTCGCCGGACGCTGAAGTGAGAGCCGCATCTGGCGAAGTATTCGCCAGCTGTGGGAAACAAGAACCGAGTTTGAGTAGATCCACGATCGTGAAACACGATCGCAACTGACAGAAGACTGAAGAGGACCCCATGTCCAACCTGATGCCAAAGCGAGTCAAGTTCCGCAAGGAGCAGCGAGGAAAGCTCAAGGGCAACGCCACGCGTGGCAATTACGTCGCGTTCGGTGATTACGGCCTGCAGACGCTTGAACCGCACTGGCTCACCGGTCGCCAAATTGAGGCTGGCCGTATCGCCGCGCAGCACTTCCTCCGTCGCCAAGGCAAGATCTTCATCCGCGTCTTCCCAGACAAGCCGATTTCGAAGAAGCCGCTCGAAACCCGAATGGGTACCGGTAAGGCCGATGTCGATTACTGGGCGGCACGCATCAAGCCAGGCACGGTGCTCTTTGAGATCGCCGGTGTTCCTGAGGATCTCGCGAAGCAAGCGCTCGCACGCATCGCCTACAAGATGCCTGTTCGCTGCCGCTTCGTTGGACGTCGTATCGCCGTCTGATAGAGACGGTGGGGCGACGTAAAACGAGCCTCAAGAAACGACGGCCTTAAGAAATTAGAGCCTCTCGAGTCAAATCAAGTTCAAATCACGAGACACGCCATGAAGCCCGCTGAAGTGAAGAAGCTCTCGAACGACGACCTCAAGGGTGAGGCTACGCGCCTCCGCCGCGAGCTCTTCGACCTCCGTTGCCAGTTGACGACCGAGAAGGTCGCCGACAACTCCCGCATCGGGAAGACCCGCAAGGATCTTGCGCGCGTTCTCACCGAGCAGAACTCCCGTAAGGGTGCCAATGCCGCAGGCGGGAAGAAGTGAGCACAACCATGCCGACCAAAGCTACCTCTGCATCAACGACCGCAGCCACGACGGCAGCCACTTTTGGGCTCGTCATTCCTGAGACCTCGCCTCGCCGCATCGGCGTCGTCGAGAGCGACAAGCGCAACAAGACCCGCAAGGTCGTCATCGCGTACTCGGGCAAGCACCCAAAGTACGGCAAGTACATGCGCAAGCGCACTGTGCTTCAGGTGCACGATGAGGCGAATGAATCGCACCTCGGCGATCGCGTTGAGGTGGCCGAGTGCCGTCCGATTTCGAAGACGAAGTCGTGGGTCCTCGTGCGTGTGGTTGAGCGCGCGCCTGCTGGCGTCGGCGTTCAATTGAAGGACGGCGTGTAAGCAAGTGCTCGCGTTCGCGAAACACGAACGTGAGTCACGAACAACAAGTTTCTGAAGCGTGTGGCGCGCGTTCCTGGCGGAAGCCTGAACGACAACCACTCGCAAAATGTGTGTGAAAGCTCGCTACGGCGAGCGATGGAGCCAAGCAATGATCCAAAAGGAATCACGACTCGAGGTCGCCGACAACTCCGGCGCGAAGGAAGCCATGGTGATTGGCGTCCTCGGATCCTCGACGGCCACCGGCCGCTTTACCCGCCTCACGATGGGCATCGGCGACCGCGTCGTTTGCACCGTCAAGAAGGCGCTTCCCAACGGCGACGTCAAGGCTGGTGACAAGGTCCAAGCCGTCATCGTTCGCGTCAAGTTCCCAACCCGTCGTGATGACGGTTCCTATGTGCGCTTCGATTCGAACGCGTGCGTGCTCGTCGACAAGGACGGCAATCCGAAGGGCACCCGCATCTTCGGCGCCGTTGCTCGTGAGCTCCGCGAAAAGAACTTCATGAAGATCGTGTCGCTCGCGACGGAGGTGATCTAACCATGCCACGCCACGTTCGTAAGGGTGACACTGTCATCGTGACCAAGGGCGCCTCCAAGGGCATCGTTGGTGAGATCCTCCGCGTTGTGGATGAGGGTGAGCGCGTTGTGGTGAAGGGTGCGAACATCCGCACCAAGCACCTCAAGAAGACGCAGACCCGTCCGCAGGGCACCATCCTCAAGGAGGAAGGCCCGATTCACATCTCGAACGTCAGCCCAGTCGTCGACGGCAAGCCGTCGCGCGTCCGCTTCGTCTCGAAGCCTGATGGTTCGAAGTCGCGCGTCGCCGTTCGCGGCGGCAAGGAGCTCCACAAGCTCCGCGGTTCGAAGTAAGCCAAAAAAGCATGTGTCGAGCATGTGATGAGCATGCAATGATCACGCACTGAGCACATGAAGGATTGAACAGGTGGGGCACTCCACCTGAACTGCCGAGAAGCACTCGCCAGTCATTCGCCAAGGTCGCCCCCGCGACACAGCAACAGTCGAAAGACAGTACAGGGACAGTTCTATGGCACACGTCAAGCGACAATACCCCCGTCTCCAGCAGGCCTTCATCGACGCAGTCGGTCCGAAGGCGTTGGCGGAGTTCGGTCTCGACAACCCGCACCAACTCCCAAAGTTGACGAAGATCGTCGTCAACGCAGGCGTGGGTAAGTACCTCGACAATCAGAAGCTCAAGCCTGAGGTCCGCGACCAGTTCATTTCGAACTTCAGCGTGATCACTGGCCAGAAGCCAATCATGTTGAAGGCCAAGAAGGCAGTTGCGCAGTTCCGTGTGCGTGAGGGCATGCCCTCCGCGTTCATGGTGACGCTCCGCCGCGACCGCATGTGGCACTTCATGGATCGTCTTATCAACCTCGCGATTCCTCGTATTAAGGACTTCCGCGGCGTGAAGGACAAGTCGTTTGACAAGGGCGGCTCGTACTCGTTCGGTCTCACCGAACAAGCCGTGTGGCCTGAAATCAACATGGCAAACGCCACGATCACCCACGGTATGCACATCACCTTCGTGTTCGAGAATTCGAACCCGAAGATGAGCCGCTACATCCTCGCCGAGCTCGGTATGCCCTTCGTCAAGCCCGAAGAGCGCAAGAAGAAGGCGTGAGACCAGTAGTTGGCACGCCGCGCGAGTTCGAAAGAGTTCGCGCGGAAGCCTGAAACGAATTTCCTTCCGAACACACGACAGCGCCGGAACCAAACCCCGGAAACAACAATGGCCAGCAAGCGAACCTTCAACAAGATGCAGCGCAAGCCGAAGTTCAGCACCCGTTCTGAGGTGCGCTGCGAGATCACGGGCCGCAAGCGCGGCGTTTACCGCAAGTTCCGCATTTGCCGTCACCAACTCCGCGAGTTGGCGCTGAAGGGAATGATCCCTGGCATGCGCAAGGCAAGCTGGTAAGCGACCAGAAGCCGAAACAGTTGCGTTCGCTTGGGTTTCCAAGCGCGCGCAACACACGAAAGAACGACCGAGACCTTCACAGGATCAACCAAGATCCCAACAGGATCGAACTTCCCGCCCCGCGAGGGGACAGGAGCCTCAGAGATGGCAGTTCAAGACCTCACCGCCGACATGCTCACCCGCATCCGCAACGCCGTGCGGAACCGCGAGAAGTCCGTCGTCGTGATTAGCAACAAGCTCAACCGCGGCGTCGCCACCGTTCTCAAGGACGAGGGCTACATCTCGGATTACGAAAACGTCGCCGATGGCCGTCAGGGCATCATTCGCATCGCTCTGAAGTACGGAGCGCGCGGCGAGAACATCATCAACGAGATCCGTCGCGTGTCGAAGACGGGTTGCCGTACCTACTCGTCGGTGTCGGATCTTCCGCGCCCGATGCAGGGCCTCGGCATCTCGATCGTCTCGACGAGCCGTGGAATCATGTCCGACCGCAAGGCGCGCGAAATGCGCGTCGGCGGTGAAGTGGTGGCGACCGTTTGCTGATCCGCGCTTCGGCGTGTGCCACGTTTGTGGCCAGCCGAAATCGCGAAACGCAACGTCGCATTGCTTAGGCGGAGTCAGTCAGAGTGTTTAGATCGACAGGAGTCAACCATGTCGCGCATCGGTAAGAAGCCCATCATCGTCCCCGGCAACTGCAAGGTCGCCGTGAATTCCGCGACCCGCGAGGTCGCGATCACGGGTCCCAAGGGAGACACCCTCAAGGTCGTGTATCGCCCCGAAGTTTCGGTGGCGTGGAACGAGAAGGATCGCCAGATTGTCTGCACGACAGACATGGCGAAGATCGACGAAGGAAATCGTCGCGCCTTCTGGGGAACGACTCGAGCCAACATCAACAACTGCATCAAGGGCGTCACCGAGGGTTACTCGGAGAAGCTCGAGGTGGTCGGCGTCGGCTACAGCGTGAAGGTCGCGGGTAAGAACGTTGACCTCAAGCTCGGCTACGCAAACGTCATCTCACTCGCGATTCCTGCGGGCGTGAAGGTCGACGTTTCGACCGAAGGCGGCATCTTCGTGACGATCAGCGGCGCTGATCGCCAGCGCGTCGGTGAGTTCGCTGCGGCGATCCGCTCGAAGCGTAAGCCAGAGCCGTACAACGGTAAGGGCATCAAGTACGCGGGCGAGAACATCATCCGCAAGCAAGGCAAGGCAACGGGCGGCTAATGCCGCAGATGGTTCGCGACTCTGAGGCGACGCCCAAACGACAGTACGGCGACGCTTTCCCGAACGCGAACTTGAAGGATCAACAGCAACGCGAGAAGCGAGGTCAGTGGCGGGTCGCAGCGTGACCGACGGCGACCTGAACCCTGACTCGAAAGGCAGACACTATGAACCGCACGACCAAAAAGAACATTCGCCGAGCCCGTCGTAAGCAGGGCATCCGCAAGGAAGTCTTCGGCATGCCGGATCGGCCGCGCCTGTCCGTCTTCCGTTCGCTCAATCACGTCTACGCGCAAGTGATCGACGACTTGACCGGCAAGACCGTCGCATCGGCCTCGACGCGCGACAAGTCCTTCGGCGAGAAGGGCGCGAAGATGTCCGAGGCAACCGCCGTGGGCAAGCTCGTTGCTCAGCGCGCGAAGGAGAAGGGCGTCCAGAAGGTCGTCTTCGATCGCAACGGATACCTCTATCACGGTCGCATTAAGGCGCTCGCCGATGGCGCGCGTGAAGGCGGCCTGCAGTTCTGAATCGAGTCTGATTCGCGCGGAACCCCGCCGAATCTGACATTCACCGAGAGTCACCGAGACTGGTACCCACCATGGCAGAATTCATCAGCAAGGATTCCTCTTCCGAGTCGACGACCGTCGGCGTCTACCGCACCTCGTCGACCGTCGCAGGCGGACGTCGTTTCTCGTTCTCGGCGATGGTTGTCGTCGGTGATCGCAACGGTCGCGCCGGCGTTGGTTACGCGAAGTCGAACCAAGTGCCTCAGAGCATCGAGAAGGCGCAGAAGGAAGCGTCGCGCAAGATGAGCGCGTTCCAACTGCAGGGGAAGACGATTCCTCACATGGTCATCGGCCGCTTCGGCGCCACGACCGTGAAGCTGATGCCTGCTGCGCCTGGTACCGGCGTTATCGCAGGTGCTGCAGTTCGTTCGGTGCTCGACATGATCGGCGTGCAGGACTGCCTCACGAAGGTCTACGGATCGAGCAACCCGAAGAACGTCGTCAAGGCCACGATGGAAGCACTCTCGACGCTCCGCACGCGCGAGCAGGTTGAGTCGCTCCGTGGCGTGACGATCCCAGCGACCTCGGTCGAAGAAGCAATCAAGCGTGGTGCAGCGTTCATGCCGTCCGCGAAGTCGGGCGAGAAGATGGCTGCTCCGAAGAACACCGTTGGTGAGGGCGAGCGTCGTGGCGGCCGTGGTGGCCGTGGCGGACCGCGTGGCCCACGTCGTGACAGCGCTCCAGCGGATGCAGGCGCGGCACCAGCGGCGCCGGCTCCTGAAGCGGGCGCGTGAGTATTGGTTGGATGCGTACAGCCTCATCCGTCGATGTGAGTCGATCGGAGTAAGGCATGTGCGATGTCAGGTGCGCGGAATCGCGTCCTGAAGCGAGTTCGAGAGTTCGACAAGTGCAGATATCGGTGGTCTTGCCACCGTTTGGAGAGTTCGAGCCATGATGATCCATGACATCACCGCCAAGGTCGGCCCGCACAAGAAGCGCAAGCGCGTCGGTCGCGGCGAAGGTAGCGGCCACGGCGGCACTTCGACCCGCGGTCACAAGGGTGCGAAGAGCCGCGCGGGTTGGAACAGCCGTCCGTCGTACGCGGGTGGTGCCACGCCGTTCGCGCGTCGCTTCCCCAAGCGCGGCTTCTCGAACGCTGGTTTCCGTACTGAGTATTACGTCGCGAACGTCCGCGACCTCGAGAAGCACTTTGATGCGGGTGCGACGGTCGACATCGACACCCTCGTGAAGCTCGGCCTCGTGCCAAACACCAAGCTCGGCCTCAAGGTCCTCGGTGCTGGTGAAATCAAGAAGAAGCTCAACGTCATCGCGGCCGCGTTCAGCGCGAGCGCGAAGGCGAAGATCGAAGCTGCGGGCGGTTCCTGCTCCGAAGCTCCAACGAAGAAGTCAGCGAAGAGTGAGTGATGCGCTCAGGATTCTGAACGGTTGAGTGCACGACCTTTCTCGAATGGTCGGCAAGCCGGCAGAACGAGTGCGAAGCGTGTTTGGGACCGACTCGGAAGCCCCCTCCGACGGGTGACTGAAGATCAGACCGATGCTGCAAGCCTTTGCCAACATCTTCAAGATTCCTGACCTTCGCCGGCGTGTGTTGTTTACGCTCGGAATGATCGCCATTTACCGCATCGGCTATCACATTCCACTCGTGGGTGTCGATCAGACGGCGCTCACGGAACTTGCGAACAAGGCGACCGGCGATGGTTCCGACCCATCGGGCTTCGGTCGCATCGTCGAATACGCGTCGATCTTCTCTGGCGGTAGCCTCTCGCAGTCGACGATCTTCGGCCTCGGCATCATGCCGTACATCACGGCGTCGATCATCTTCCAGCTCCTGACGACGGTTTGGAAGCCGCTGCAGGAATTGAAGAAAGATGGCACGTCGGGCCAAACCAAGATCAACGAGTACACGCGTTACACCACCGTTGCCCTCTGCTTTATCCAAGGCATGATGTGGCTCGGTTACATGCGCACGCAGGGACTTGTCTCGCCGGGCATTGAAAGCACGCCTGGCGGATTGATCGTCTTCTACGCGGCAGGTATCGCTGGCCTCACGGCGGGTAGCGTCTTCTTAATGTGGCTTGGCGAGCAGATCGACAAGTACGGCATCGGAAACGGCATCTCGTTGATCCTGACGGCAGGCATTCTCTCGCGCATGCCCGCAGCAGTGCAGTGGGTCATGGAGAGTTTCGGTTGGTCGATCCAAGGCGATACCGCGCTGACTCCAGTCGGACTTCTCCTCCTGATCGCCGGCTTTATCTTCGTCGTCGCTGGAGCCGTGCTCATCACGGTCGCGCAGCGCCGAATCCCGATCCAGCAAGCGAAGCACACCCGCGGCCGCAAGGTTTACGGTGGTCAGCGTCAGTATCTTCCGCTGCGCATCAACCACGCTGGCGTCATGCCGATCGTGTTTGCAAGTTCGCTCATGATCTTCCCCTCGAGCATCTTCGGATGGCTCGCAACCCGCGCCCGCGATGGCAACTGGGGTGAGACATGGGAAACCATCACCAACTTCCTCGCAATGAACACGCAGATCGGGCAATTCCCGTACGTGTTCATTGAGATCGCAATGATCTTCTTCTTCAGCTACTTCTGGACAACCGTCCAGTTCAGCCCAGAAGAAATGTCGAAGCAGTTGAAGCAGAACGGTGCGTTCATCCCGGGCTACCGTCCAGGTCCGCGCACGGCTGAATACCTCGAAACTGTGATGGAGCGCATCACCTACGTCGGTGCCGGCTTCCTGTCGGTGATCGCGGTGCTCCCGACCGTCATCAGTTCGAACATGGGCATTCCGCCTGATGTTTCGCAATTCCTCGGTGGCACGGGTCTGCTCATCGTCGTGAGCGTCGGTCTCGACCTCATCCAGCGCATCGAGGCGAATCTCCTCATGCGCAACTACTCGGGCTTCCTTGCGACCGGTGCCAACGATTCGAAGGCTCCACGCATTCGGAGCAGGCTCGGTTGACATGTCGGGCTCGCCGACCATCGCTCCGCTGCATGACTCAAGTCACCGTCCACTGCTGAAGTCGGGAATGGTGGTTGGTGGTCGATTGGATCGAGCCACAAGTACGGGCACAAGCACGAGCACGAGCACGAACACGAACACGAACACGAACACGAACACGAACACGAACGCGAGCACATCGCCGCGCATCGAACTTCGTTCCGAATCAGATGTATTGGGAATTGAACGCGCCGGCGCTCTCGTTGCAACGGTGCTCGAAGCCGCTCGACTTTCTTGCAAGGCTGGCGTGACTACCGCGGAGATTGATCAAGCTGCACACCGTGCGATTCTCGCGGGTGGTGGCGAGGCGCTCTTCGTTGGCTACCGAGGCACTTCGGAATCGCGTCCAGCGTTTCCAACCGCGACCTGCATCAGCGTCAATGAGGAATTGGTGCACGGGGTTCCTGGCGCGCGCGTCGTGCAGGATGGTGACCTCGTCTCCATTGACGTCGGCGTTCGTCTCGACGGTTGGTGCGCGGATAGCGCGATCACGGTCTGTGTCGGCGATGTTTCGGCCGAGCGTCGTGCGCTCGTCGAGTGCGCGGAAGCGATGCTTGAGCACGCGATTGCTGCAGCCGCGCCTGGTCGGCGTTGGAGTTCCATCGCGCGCGAGCTTGAGGCGATCGCAACGCAGGCAAACTTCGCCATCGCCGTTGATTTCGTCGGACATGGAATCGGTCGGAAACTGCATGAACCTCCGCAGGTTCCGTGCAGCGCCTACCGATCGTTCTGCGAGCACGGCGATTTCACGCTTCGACCTGGCATGGTGCTCGCGATCGAGCCAATGCTCGTCCTCGAGACACCGCAGCGCATCGCAGCGGGTGAAGCGGCGGGGGATCTCTGCTCTCCGGCGTGCACGCTGGCGGCGGATGGTTGGACAGTCATTCTCAACTCGGGTCGACCGAGTTGTCATGTGGAACACACGGTGGTCATCACCCGCGACGGAGCGCGGGTACTCACAGCGGGCTCGCGGTACACGGGCTTTGCCGACTATCGGAGAGCGGGATAGCCCTTCGAGGCAAAGTCGACTCGGGCCGACCTTTCATCGATATGCACGATGCAAAGGTTCGGAAGTCGAGCGATCCCGCCTCTCAAATCAGATCTGAAGCGGAACACACAAGTCCAAGAGAAAACGACGAGCAGAAAGTCGCCAAACAATGGCTAAGGAAGACAAGATCACCCTCGATGCTGAAGTGACTGAGGCGCTGCCAGACGCGATGTTTCGCGTTCGCCTTCAGAACGATCAGGAGATCATCGCCTACGTCAGCGGCAAGATGCGGAAGTTCTTCATCCGCATCCTTCCTGGCGATCGCGTGACCGTCGAGATGAGCCCGTACGACATGACCAAGGGTCGGATCATCTACCGATTCTGAATGCATCTCCTCTTGCAGCGTGCAGCCTGCTGCGTGCGGCGAGAGAGATGAAAGAGCCCGATATTTCGAAAGTAAGAGTCCGACCGAGAACCACCAAGAACACGAACACACCACACCTCTTCGAAGCTTGCTTTGTAGAGTGTCCGTTCGAAACACAGACAGAAGCTAGACAGACGCTAGCCAAAAGCTAGCCAGAAGAAGGAGTCCACCATGAAGGTTCGTTCGAGCATCAAGCGCCGTACCCGTGACTGCCAGATCGTGGTCCGCAAGGGCAAGCGCCTCGTCATCAACAAGAAGAATCCGCGTCTCAAGCAACGTCAGGGCTGACTTCCGTCGGAAGTTCTGTACAATCTCCCTTCCCCCTTTGATCGACCGCACCGCGCGTGCGAGCTTCAGATGGGGTCGGAAGATCGCGCGGTCTTCGCACGCGAGTTCAGAGACTCACAGGCGAGTGCAAGCGAATCGTGAGAAGTTGTGAGAGAGAGCGCGTCAAAGAGTGCTTCAGCGTGGGCGAGTTTGCTCGCACTGACTGAAGCATTGACTTGAAGCGCTGGATTGAAGCACCGTCGTCATGAAAGTCCCGCGTCGTTCAAGTTTGAACGAACGCATCAAGCACATCGAACAAAGGTTGGGCGCATCGCCACGCGCGATGGCCCTCGGAGCAAGACATGCCCCGTATCGCTGGTATCGACATCCCTGAGAAGAAGAAGATCGGCGTCTCGCTGCGCTACGTCTACGGCATCGGGCCGAAGGTTGCGGTCGACATCCTCCGCGAGGTCGGCATCGACCCGGAGCGCCGTACCAATGAACTCAAGGAGCAGGAGATCGCAGCGATCACCGCGGTCATCGACGCCAAGATCGTCGTTGAAGGTGCGCTCCGTCGCCAGATCCAGCAAGACATTCAGCGCCTGAAGGACATCAAGAGCTATCGCGGCGATCGTCACCGCAAGAGCTTGCCTGTCAACGGCCAGCGCACGCGTTCCAACTCGCGTACGCGTAAGGGTAAGAAGAAGACCGTCGCCGGTAAGAAGGGCGTGAAGGGTTGATGTGAGTCGTCGATCGGTGGTAGCCGCGCGAAGACACGTCGGTTACCGCTTCGCTCGACACTCCATCGCGCTCTACGCAGCTTCGCCAACCGCTCGGCGAACCTTTCGGCATCTAGTGCAGTTGAAATTCATCACGCGTTTCGACGCGAGTTCATCAGAGAGTCACCATGAGCACGCCCAATACGGCAGCATCATCTTCAAAGAAGAAGATCCGCAAGAACGTTCTTCGCGGCATCGTTCACGTGAACGCAACCTTCAACAACACGATCGTCACCATCACCGATGTGAATGGCGAAACGATCGCGTGGGACTCGGCCGGTACGGTCGGTTTCAAGGGTGCGCGTAAGTCGACTCCGTTCGCGGCGAGCCGCGCCTCGGAGAAGGCCGTCGGTAAGGCGAAGCGCGTTGGCCTCAAGGAAGTCGAAGTGCGCGTGAAGGGCCCGGGCCCGGGTCGCGAGAACGCGATCACCGCGCTGCAGGCAAACGGCCTCCGCGTCACGGCGATCGAAGATCACACGGCTCTGCCATTCAATGGCTGCCGTCCGCCGAAGAAGCGCCGCGTGTGAGTTTTACGGCTTCGGAGAAGCACTCTCCGAAGCCTGGTAGGGCACGTCAGACAACGGAGAAATCCGCGGCAGACGGCCCGAAGGCAAAAGATCACTCCCGTTTGCTCGGCGAAAGTCGAGCGAACGGATTCGAAGGCAGTCTTCATCGGCTGCATTCAAACTGGATCCTCTCGCACAGATGGCAGCCATTCGCCGACAGGAATGGTGATCCGAGCTGCGTGAGGTGTTGGAAGGGCGGATGCCCGAAACTGTCGGAAGCCCAGCATGGGCAAGGTTGGAATATCTATGCATCTTCGTTGGCGTGGCCTCGATCTTCCTGCAAATGTGATCCCCGATTCGCGTAGCCGCTCGGCGACCTTTGGTCGCTTTACGGCCGAGCCATTCGAGCCCGGTTTCGGTACGACCATCGGCAACGCGCTTCGTCGCGTGCTGCTCTCGTCGATCGAAGGCGCTGCGATCACCAAGGTCAAGATCAAGGGCGTGACGCACGAGTTCTCGACGATTCCAGGCGTTCTCCAAGACGTCGTGGACATCATCCTCAACATCAAGGGCATCGTTGTCGCAATGGACGGCGA
>JBJOHQ010000160.1:0-3678 GCA_046047595.1 Planctomycetota bacterium
CCCCGCGGAACCAACACTTTGCGTGTTTCACACTTCCCACTTTTCAGCTTCAACCTGTCGTGCGCGTTCTGCGGCGGCGAGGCGCCGTTCGCGCCGCTGGCGAACGGCGCTTCGAAGGATCGTCGTGAGTTCGCGGCCATCGAAAGGTTTGTGCATGAGTGCGAAGGCATGCTTCGTGCGCGCGGCGTGCGTGACAGACCCTTCGCGTGAGCCGGTCATGTAGACGTACTGCGGCGCCTCATGTCCCTCGATTTGCTGCAACCGATCGTGCACCGAAAATCCGTCACCAGCTGGCATGCCGATATCAAGGAGCACAACATCGGGGTGCACCCGACGCGCCTCTTGCACGGCCATGTAGCCATCTTGTGCAGTGTGCACTTCAAATCCTGCGGCTTCGAGTCGCAGAGAAACAGCGTCGAGTAAAGCTCGATCGTCGTCCGCAACCACTATGACTGGTTTCGACATAACACCCCCCAATCGGCGAAAGCCGTGTGAAGAACTGCATGCATTACTCATCCGCACCGTGCGGAGAGCGCACACCATCGTCGCCAGTTTCACGGCGAATCAGCGTTGCTTCGATCAGGTCGATGAGCACCGACGGATCGAATGGTTTCTCAAGCAAACTCACGTTGTTCACCCGTCGAAGTCGCCGCTTGAAATCCTCGCGGAATCCCGTGATGAAAATGATCGGCACGGCTTCGTCGCGCTGCAACGCATCGGCGAGCGCAATGCCATCGCCGCTCGGCATGTTGAGATCGCTGACGACGACATCGAAACTCCGTCGTCGCCACTCACTCAACGCCTGTGCGCCTGTGCCTGCTTCGACGCAGGAGTAACCAGCGCGCGAAAGCCGCAGCGAAATTACCCGTCGCAAGTCTGGGTCATTGTCCACGATCAGAACCGTCGGGTCGTTTTCCCTAAACATGGGTCATGCTCCTTGCTGCCGTTTGCCGCGCGATGGCATCGCGCAGCGTGGCGATGACTTCGTGCGGGTCATATGGCTTGGTGAGATAGGCAACAGCGCCTGCTGCGAGCGCCGAGTGCCTCGCGCTGTCTTGCACATTGGCACTTAAAAACACCACAGGGATGGTGGAAAGATGAGGGTTTTGCTTGAGCCGCGCGTACACCTCAAAGCCGTCCATGTCAGGCATGCGCACGTCAAGCACAATCGCGTCGGGCCGCGTCTCCTGCGCAGCGACCAGCCCCTCGAGGCCGCTGTTCGCAGTTAACGCAATGAAGCCCGCCGCACGAAGACGGATCGCAAGGACCTGCGAGAGGCCTTTCTCGTCGTCAATGACCAGAATTCGACATGGCATAGCCTTGCTCCAAAAGGATGGCGTTGCGAATGACGTTGCGCGCTCGAGCGCACTCTGCGGGGTATCGCCAGCATCCAACGATTGAAACGGTGGGCGCGGCGTGTTCGTCTTCTGAGGTTCGGAGCGACGACACGAGACGTTCGCGCCAAGTCTCTGGCGAACCCGTTGGGCCGAACACGATGAGCGATCGACCGTTTGCAGACGCGACGGCGATGTCGCTCGGACGCGTGGTTGCCACCACATGACGCCGCAATTCCTCAACACTCTCTGATGTACTCGTCACGCAGAGCATGCCGACCATGCTCGGGACTTCTTCACGCTCTGCGAGGCGCTCAAAGAAGCGGTCGATCACGACATCCATGCGCATCGCAGGAACTGTGAATGAGAAGACGCTGCCTTTGCCGACGTCGCTTTCAACCGAGATCGTGCCGAGGTTGAGCCACACGAGTTGTCGTGCAATGTTGAGGCCGAGGCCGAAGCCCTTCACGCTCGGGCTCAGCGCGTTTGGAAGTTGTCGGAAGCGTTCGAAGAGCAACTTGAGATCCGTGGGCGCAAGCCCTGGGCCATGATCGACCACGCTGAACTCGACGTCGCCGAGCGCACTTGAGCGCGCGCCAATCAGCACCGTTCCGCCTTCCGGCGAGAACTTGATCGCGTTGGTGAGAAGATTCATCACCACGCGACGCACCTTCTCTTCGTCGGCGAAAACTGGTGGTAGTCCTTCTTCGACATGCTGAATGACGTTGATCTGGCGGGCCGCGGCTTTGCGCGCGATCATCTTCTGAACAGCCGCGAACACCGACGCCACCGAGACACTTCGACGATCGACGCGCAGCCGACCTGCACGCAGTTTGCTTGAGTCGAGGAAGTCCTCAACCATCTGATTCAAATCAACCGTCGCAACATCGATGACTTGGAGCCACTCTTGTTGTTCTTCTGAAACGGGGCCGCCGAGGCCGTCCGCGATGATTGAGGTGTATTCCTTGATGACGGTGAGCGGCGTGCGGAATTCGTGCGAAACATCGTCGACGAATCGATGTGCGCGCTCGGTCATCTCCTCGAGGCGCTTGTTCTGTCGCGCGAGCAACTCGTTGAGGCTCAAGAGTTCTTGTTTTTCGCGTCGCTCGCTGATGTCGCGCACGATCTTCGCAGCACCAACGACCGCGCCCGATTCATCGCGTACGACAGAGAGTGTGACGGAAACCTCAACGACGCCGCGCGATCCACAAAGGCGTGTCGTTTCGTATTGTTCAACGCGCTCGCCTTGCGCGATGCGGCCAAGCGCGAGTTGTTCGCGCGTGCGCTCCGCTTCGGGCACGAGCTCGAGTTCATTGAAGTCGGTCAGCGCGCTGGGTTCTACGCCGAAGAGGTGGCCCGCCGCAGCATTCGCCGACTGAATCCGACCATCGAGGGTGAGCCCGAGGATCGCGTCTTCGGAATTGGCGACAATCGCTGCAAGGCGTGCGCGTGCCGATTCGATCACACGACGTTCGTGGATATCTTCGAGCGAACCTGCCATGCGAAGCGGACGACCTTCGTTGTCCCAGACCGCTTGCCCGGCTGCGTGGAACCAGCGGAATTCGCCCGTTTTCGTGCGAAGTCGATAGTCGAGCGAGTAGGGCGTGCGCGCGGTGAGATGCGCCTCGACCGCGCGCGTCACGTGTGCTCGGTCGTCTGGGTGAATCAACTCCGCCCAGGTCGACACAACGTTCGGGAGTTCGTCTTCCTCGTAGCCAAGGAGTTGCTTCCAACGCGGTGAGAAGTAATCGCGTCCGGAGACGATATCCCAGTCCCAAATGCCTGCGGATGAGCCCTTCACGACAAGTTCGAAGCGCTCTTCGGCGAGTCGGCGTTCGGTGATATCGAGATGGATGCCCGCCATGCGAAGCGGTTTGCCTTCGGCGTCGCGCTCGTAAACCTTGCCTGAGTCGAGCACCCAGATCACGGAGCCATCTTTCGCGCGCAGGCGATGCTCGCAGCGATAGAGATCGCTGCGGCCTTCGAAGTGATCCTTCAGCGCGTCGCGTGCCATCTCTGCATCTTCGGGATGAAGGATGCGCTCCCACGACCGCACATGTGGCTCGATCTCGCTCGGGTGATAGCCGAGCATTTCGCACCAACGCTCGTTGAAGTGCACTTCGCCCGAAGGAATGTGCCAATCCCATGTGCCGAGTTCAGCACCTGCGACGATGAGTTTCTGTCGACGCTCCGAGATCGCAAGTTCATGTCGCGCCGCGACTGCCGCGGTGATATCGCTTTCAATCGCCATGAACCCTGTAACCACACCCGACGCGTCGCGCACGGGTTGAATCTCAAGGTCAAGCCAATAGTCGCGACCGTCCTTCGCGCGGTTGAGCACTTC
>JBJOHQ010000161.1:0-9086 GCA_046047595.1 Planctomycetota bacterium
AACTACGTCGGCGACTACGCGGGCGTGCGCGTCGAATGGTCGAAGGGTTGGGCGTACACCGACGCGGGCGGTTGGAAGAATGAAGGCGTGATCGGCACGAGCATCCCAGCGTCGTTCACGAACGGCATGCCTGTTGATGCGAGTTTCCGCACCGCGGTCGACATCTTCGATGCTCTCGATCCGCATCGCGTGTTCAGCACGAAACTCCTCGATGTGCTGATGCCGCGCAGCGCGGATCTCAACGGCGATGGCAGCGTGGGCGCGCCTGATCTTGCGACGATGCTTTCGGCGTGGGGCTCCGGACGCGGGCCAGCTGACCTCGACAACAACGGCGGCGTCGGCGGCGAGGATCTTGCCGACTTGCTCGGACGTTGGACGACGAAGTAACTGATGAGCGTGAACGCGTCACGCGATGCGTGCATCGCATGGCGCTGCTGTTTGGACGTGAAAATGAACACAGCCCGCGGAGAACTCCGCGGGCCGTGTGATTCCACCATGTTCAGTTGCGTACTCAGCGACGACGACGACCTGCGAGACCCGCGAGGCCCAAGAGCGCGATCGCGCCTGGCGCGGGGATCGGCGCCGGTGCAACGTAGGCGGTCAACTGCCACATACGCGAAGTCGATGGCGCGAACGAGCCGCTCGTCGAGTAGTTGATCGAATAGGTTCCTGCTTCGAAACGCGTGCCTTGTGCAACCGTCGATCCGTTGTAGGTCCAGATCGGATTGAACGGCGTATCCCAGTGGAAGGTCACCGCGTTGTCAAAGACGAACGTCAGCGAGCCAGTCGCACTCCACGAACTCACGTTCGAGCTGCTACCGGTGTCGTGTTGGAGCGTGATCCAGTCGACGAATCCACCGTTGTAGATATCCGATCGATAGGTCTGCTTCGTGTAGAGGATGAGAAAACTCCCACCGTAACCAGCTGGTTGGGTATTCCCCGACCACAACCGCGAGTCCGCGGTCCGCGAGTCGGTCACGGCTGCGTTGTTGAGGGAAAGGCCCCAGCTTCCTGGATACCCCGTCAGCGTTGAGTTGCAACTGATCGAGGTGATGGTCGAGCGCGTCAGCCCCGCATCCGCATCGGAAGTGAAACCTGCAACCGAAGCGCTGACAACTGCGACGAGGGCGATGGTGTAATTCGTGTGCATCGAAAAGACTCCGAATTGAAACTCGCGCGCTCAGGCTTTCACGACGGTGCCAACTCAGGCGCGTTACTTTGAAAGCGCGAGTCGCACGGCTCACAAGTCATGAAGTCAGGCGACTTGCGCGATTCGACGCGCGTGTCGGGTGAGTGCCCGACATCTCTGTACATG
This sequence comes from Planctomycetota bacterium, assembly GCA_046047595.1. Classification (GTDB taxonomy): domain Bacteria; phylum Planctomycetota; class Phycisphaerae; order Phycisphaerales; family SM1A02; genus QWPT01. The sequence continues at coordinate 1,316 of JBJOHQ010000161.1, forward strand.
CGACGGCTTTGCGGCGGATGCTCACCCGTACAGAGATGGGTAGGAAAGCAAACAGCCCGCGGAGAACTCCGCGGGCCGTGTGAATGTGACGAACTCAAGTTTCGCAGCGCAGCGACATGAAGCAGTCGAGCGAAGCGCACGCTGCGCGAGCCTACTCAGCGGCGACGACGACCTGCGAGGCCCGCGAGGCCGAGCAGCGCAATCGCACCGGGAGCTGGAACCGGATTCGTGAGTGAGACGATGGAAGTTCCACCGGTGATATTCGTGCCTCCCGTCACACCGGCGAAGCTGTACCCGAACCGCGTGTCCTGCAGAGAGGAAGTTGTGCCAAAGGTCCACGCGAAGGTGTTCACGTACTCGTAGTCTCCATATGGCGAGGTAACAGTGAAAAGATCATAAGTCGCCTGCGTCACGATTTGGAAGCCGTCCTGACGCGACTGCGTGAACGGACCGCTCTGGTACCAACTCCAGAAACCCGTGGCTGTCGAGCCGTTCCAGTCGAAGCCCATTCCGTTCGCTGATGCATAGCCAAGGTAAGGCGCACCGGAGAGCGCGAGATTGACGTAGGCACTCTGACCGGAACCGCTCACGACGCTCTGAATCGTGTAACTCCCAGCGGCAGCCTGACCGTTGACGAGGTTGCCCGTCGTGACAACTTGGAAAACCTCGCTCGAAAGGTTGGTGCCATTGAGCTGGAGATACCAGGTGATAGAAGCATTTGCCGAACCTGCGAGTGCGGCTGAAGCGAGGAGAGCGATCGAGATCTTGGTACGCATGGTTTAGTTTCCTTTTGAAACGGTTGATTGAAAGGCCCGCGCTGCACCTTCCATTTCGATGGAAGAACACGCGGTTCACCGTTGAAAGCGCAAGTCGCACACGGAGAAAGTCACTGTTTCGCGGCGCTTGAACGATTCGACGCGCGTGTCGGGTGAGTGGCCGACAAACTGCCTCTTCACGCGTCGTGCGCGCACCCGCGCACCGACGCGAGACTGCGCTCGGCGCCGATGACGGCGATGATCTGTCGGGTAAACATCCGACAAGTTCCGCCAATGACGCCGCCCGCTGCGAGGGCAACCAAACCAGCGGCTGCGCCCTTCTATCCTTGCGCCCCATGCAAGCGCCCTGCGTACGCCTCGATCCTTCCCGCGCCGATGTTGCTGCGTTCGTGTCGGACGACCTCGCACTCGCGGTCTGGGAAATGTTGCGCCGCTTCCGCCGTGCCACGCCGATCGCGGAACTCGCAAAAGCATGCGATCTCCCGCTCGCTCGCGTCCAAGCCGTGATCGACGCAGCACTCGACCTCGAACTCGTCCGTCGCATTCCCGCTGGCAAAGGCGAGCCGCGCGTGCGATACGAAGTGACCGGTGATCGCATCTTGCTTGAGGTCGATCCATCCTCCGCTCCCGTGCGTGCGCTGCTTGCCGCGTGCTATCGCCGCTTCGCCGATGAAAGCCGACAGTGCATCGAAGAATCGATGGCCGACGCAGCACGCGGTCGTAAGGGCGTGCCTGCGATGGCCTCGATCACGCATCTCACGCTCGACGATGCGGAAGCGCGCGAACTCATCGCGCTCTTCAAACCGATCGATGCCTTCGTCGCGCGCATCGCTGAGAAGCACGATCGCGATCCAGTTGGTTCGCCGCGTCGCTGCAATTACCACCTCGCGCTGCATGTGGCACCAGTCTCGTTGGAGCGCCTTCCACCCGCGCGCATGACCTTCGCCGAAAAGGGGAAGGCCGACGAGTTGGAGTCTGATTTGGCGAAGCGCTCAAGTCGGCTTCTCAGCCCGCGCGAGCGAACCGTCGCGAACATGCTCGCGCGCGGCAGCACCATCAACGCGGTGGCGAACGAACTCGGTGTCTCCTCCTCGACGGTCAGCACACTTTGCGAGAGGATCTATCGCAAACTCGGCGTCAAGCGGCGCGCGGAACTTGTGGTGAAACTCCACGCGCTTGGCGAGGGCTGAATGTGCATCCGTCGACACTTCGACGAAATGAGCGCCGCCTGAGAGTGGTGCGCAATTTTGTACGCGCGGGTCACGACGCGACGCACGCGGCGCTGAAGTATCGGCGAATGCACCGAAGAATTTCTGGCGGAACTTGCGGTCGTTTGCGCGCGTGTCCTTGCACCCACGCGTAAACCAACGTCTGCGTGAAGCCGTCAGCGACGCCGACGGCCCGCGAGGCCCGCGAGGCCGACGAGCGCAATCGCGCCTGGCGCGGGGACGGACGTCAGCGACAGGTCGAACAGCGTGCTCGAATACGAGACCTTCGGTTCAAGCTCGATGTAGAAGTCGAAGACGTAAAACTGGCCGTTCGTCGTCGCAGCAAGCGTGCCCCATTCGTTGAACGATCCTGCACTGAGATCTTCCAAAATCCGCGTGGCCAACGTGCCGTCCGCGTTGAGGAGGTCGATCGTCAAATAGCCAAAGGCATTCCAAATCGTGCCCGTGAGCGAGAAGTCGACGTCACTCGTTGCGTAGAACGACTGCGTCACAGAGAACTCGTACTGGTATCCACCGACGACATTCGCGGAGAGCGAAAATCCGTTGGGCGTGAATTGACTGCACGTCGCCGAACCGGAATACGGACTGCTGTAGGACACCGGCCCATTCAAGGGATTTCCCGAAGTTTGGCTTGTTTGTATCCCTTTCGAATCGACGCTGATGAAAGTGACCTCTGCAGGGATGCCATTCGGCGAAACCGCAAGGCCGACGACGCTTGCAGATGCCGCGCCGTCGGTTCCGACGAGTGCTGATCCACAGAGCATCACTCCGAACGCACAGAGATTCATCGCATGGTTCTGCATGACTGAGTCCTTTTTCGTGGGGCCAACGCGCAGCGAACGTCCACTGACCACGCAGACCGCCGTTCGGTGTGAAAGCACCTTCTTGGGAGAAGCGTCAAACGGCCTCGGACCCTGTCACGCGAATGTCGCAACACGCGAGAATTCCGCAAATTCCACAACAGGCAGGCGACCGGTCGGTCCGCACGCGGTCCCGCCTCGGTCGTTGGCTGTAGATCCCCGCGCGTCACCAACCGCCACTGCGAGGTCAATCGACCGTGCATCTGCGTTCGAAACCCTCGTCGGTCTCGGCATGCGCGTCGCGCGCGCCCATCCAAAGCCCTCCGTCGCGCGAGTATCCTCGCGCGACGCTGGGGCAATCGTCGAACGATTGCACCCACCCACCTCGCCCACTCTCAAACCCCAAACTCAAACCCCAAACTGAAGCCCAAATTGAAGCCATGACTCCGACACTTCTCACGATTGCGCTCTCGTTGCATGCGCTCGGACTCTGCGCGCCGCCGCAGACGAGTTCCACGCCGCAAGCCACGCCGCAAGCCACACCGCAAGCCACACCGCAAGCCGCGCACACGATTCCCGCAGAATCGAAAGCCCAATCCACGACCGCGTTCAAGCCAGAAGTCAAGTACGCGCAGGTCGGTGATGTGAAGCTCGCCTACTACATCCGCGGCAAGGGCGAACCGTTACTCATGATCAACGGATTCAGCTCCACGATGAGTCTTTGGGATCCATCGATGATCGAAACGCTCGCTGAGCAACATCAACTGATTCTCTTCGACAATCGCGGGGTTGGTTTGTCGACTGATACCGAAGAGAACCACACGACCATCCCTCAGATGGCCGACGACGCGGCGGGCCTTCTCAGAGCACTCGGCATCAAGAAAGCGAATGTCCTCGCGTATTCGATGGGCGCGCGCATCGGGCAGCAACTCATGATTCGCCATCCTGAGCTTCTGAAGAAGGTGGTGCTCTGCGCCGCGAATCCAGGCGGGAAATACGAAGATCCCGCGGCGAAAGATGTCGAGTCGGTCCTCAACGATCCCAACGCGCCCGCGATGGAGAAGTTGGCGTTGACGGCTCCGGCGACCGACGCTGGCCGCGCCGCGCTGAAAGCTGCGATCGAACGTTTGAAGAAGGCAGTGGCCGAAGGAACCATTCCAAACGATTTGCATGTTTCGAAAGAGACGATTCAACGACAGGACCGCGCGCGCACCACGCTGTGGAAGGCAGACAACAGCAACTTCGAAGACCTCAAGAAGGTCAAGTTGCCCGTGCTTGTCACCGATGGTCGCGACGACGCCATCGATCCGCCCAAGAACTCGCTCAACATCGCGAACCAAATTCCATTCGCATGGCTTGCGTACTTTGAAGGCGGTCACGCGTTCCTCTACACGTCGCCGCAGCACTTTGCGAACACCGTCAATGTGTTTCTGCAGACGTCCGACTGATGCCTCAGCTGACCTGACGCCTTGAACGATGTGACCATTCTGCAGCGCCTCCAACCGTGAATCGAAGAGTGAATCGAAGCTTGATTCGGAAAATCACCAGATGAACATCACCCTCCTGCATTCAACCTGCGCTTCATGCGCTGCATTCGCCATCTTCGGAGCGACTGCGCCTTTCGCTGTCGCGAACCAAGACACGCCGCCTTCAGCGACGACAAGCCAATCGGCGCCAACATCGAATGCTGTGCAGGCCGTCGATGGCGAGTGGATCTTCGTGGAAGATCGCACCGAGGGCCGCACGCTTGAGCAACTCACGTCGCCGATGTCGTCGTCGTTCTCGATGAAGGTCGAAAGCGATGCGGTCATCCTCAACGGTCATGGATCGGGACACAAAGATGTCCGCGTTGCACTCGACGGTACGGCGACCGAGCGGCCGGAGTCCGAACGAGTCGTGCGGTACCGCGGCGGCTGGCAAGATGGCGCATTCATCTACGAAGTCTCGTTCGAGCGCAACGACGGCACGGTTGGATCAGGGCTCCGCTCGATCCGTCGGTCCTTTCGTCCGACAGCCGACGGACTGCTCGTCACGGTCACGGTTGAGTGGCCCGCGGGCACCGAACCACCGGTGACGGAATCGGTCGGTCTCTACCGCCACGCCGAAGACATTCCGATGCCCACGCCCGTGAAGGCTGTCATCGGCGATCTCGCGTGGCTCGCGGGCGATTGGGTCGGCACGAAGAGTTCTGGTTCGTCGATCGAAGAGCGTTGGAGCCCCCCGCTCGGCGGCGCGATGCTTGCGGTCACACGCACCGTCAACAAAGGCGGCAAGATGGTTGGCTTCGAGTACGTGCGCATCGTCGAACGCGATGGCGGGCTCGTGTACATCGCGCAGCCCGCGGGTCGCACGGCGACGGAGTTTGTCCTCTCGGAGTGGACGCCTTCGCGTGCAGTCTTTGCCAATCCACGCCACGACTACCCGAAGCGCATCGTGTACGAACTTTCGGCGGATGGCGTGCTCAGCACCAGCGTCGGTTTCATGAAGGGTGGAACTCCGCAGGTTCTGAACTACAAATTGGAAGTGATCTCAGCCAAGTGACCGCGAGGGCGTGAACGCGTGGCACGAGCAAAAGCGAACGAGGACTGATCGTTGTGATCAGTCCTCGTCGTTTTTTATGACGTTTCGTCGCACTCGCGACTCCGCTCAGCGGCGACGTCGACCAGCGAGGCCTGCGAGGCCGAGGAGCGCGATCGCGCCTGGAGCTGGAACCGCATTGCCGAGGTCCGTCGCGAACGCGACGTTGCCGATGCCAGCCTTGAATGCGCGGTTCTCGAAGTTGATGAACTGCTGCGCTGGGCTGCTGAAAATGCCGCCGGCGGCTGGCGCGTCGAACGAGAACGTGCCGTTCACCGAAGCGCCCTGGACGAAGGACTCATTGAAGAACATCACGATCATGCTGCCCGAGCCAAAGCGACGGGTATCGACGCGATAGAGGCTCGATGAACCGATCGAGAGCGACGGGCCGTTGTACGAATCGAGGAAACGGTCGACCGCGGTCCACGGCGTGAGGCCTTGGAGAGTCCAGAAATCGTCGGCGTTGTCGACGATGCGGATTTCCGAGTTTCCTGCCTGCTGCGCAGTGATGGTGCCCGAGAGGTTGAACGAGATGCGCGACGCGGTGATCTCGAAGTTGGTGAGGGTGAGCGCGGCCGATGCTGGGGCGGCAACGGCGACAACGGTGCTGACGGAGAGAACGGTGGCGAGCTGGAGACGCATCTGAAACTCCTTGGTTGCGTGTGAAATCTCTGGCTTGTCAGTCTGCGAATCGCAAGGACGACAAGCGCGGTACGTAGATCGGGCCTGAAATTGACGTCGCGGAACGAAAGCGTGTGATGAGTCGAACGCGCAACGACTGTTGCCGCACGATGCATCGCGCTTACCCCCTCATTCACGCAAACTGAACAAAGAGCGCGTCACCTCCGTTCGATTTCTCAAGGAAATCGTGGGCGCGGTCGCATGGGTATGCGACAGGCTTTGGCATTCGCGCTGCTGTGACCCGTTCCGACAGGTGCGAACCATCGGTCTCGCTGATTGCGCTTTCCCGGGGCACGTCGCGTTTGGGCGACTCACTGCGAGTCGTTCACTTCAAGCAAGTCACTTCAAGCATCTCACTTGAAGCATCTCACTTGAAGCATCTCACTTGAAGCACGTCACCTCAAGCAAGTCACTTCAACCGCTCAAGCCGACCTTTGCGCTTCACAATGTTCTTGTAATCCCACTGAATATCGCGCGCTTTCGCACACCAGCGGGCGAGATCCTGTGGGTGAACCTCTTCGACGCTTTTGTATCGCGCTTCCGCGGCTTTGAACTTGCCTTCGACCGCAAGGCCAGGCTCATCGAAGGACTGACCGCTCCAATAGAGAAGTCGCACGCAGTTCTTCAACTTGCTGTACCCCACCACGGGATTCCCATCAAAGAACCACACTGGATGCGCATGCCAGATCTTGTTTTCCGCGTCGGGAAGTGCCGCGTCGATCGCACGCGCAAGCGCGTCGCAAATCGCACGTGCGTCTGCCTCTTGTGCGTCGTTGTAGGCTCGCGTGTCCGGGTGCATGGTTGTCTCGGTGAAACTGGCGAAAGGCTGCATGTACAGAGTCGTTTGCCACTTCAACTCACCGCGCATACTTCCAGTGCAAACTCTTTTTCTCCGCAATCTGCTCGATCGCCTGCAGGATGCGCCGCTCGCGTGTTTCATCACGCTTCGCGTCATTGATCCACTCAACATACTCGCGTCGATGGCTGGGCGTCATTGCCTCGAAATTTCTGCGCGTGTTTGCACTTCGAGCGAGCGCCTTTTCAAAATCAGTGTGGAGTTTGGGAATCGGCCGAGGTTTTCGAGCAACACAAGGCGCTTTGATCTTCTCTTGATTCAGTCGCATCGCCTCTTTGATCAGCGCCGCGAAGACGCGTTTCGATGGCAACTCCTTGATGTTCGTGATGCGTCCGAAACTTCCCATCGCGCCCGCGGAGCCAACCTTTGTCCCAAGCAGAAGTTCGTGCTTCCAAAATCCAAACGTGCAGTGCGCCTTGAACGCGGCAAAGTTCGCAAGCGGCCCGTGAAAGAAAAAGGCGGGCATACCCCAACGAATCGTCTCTTTCGCTTCAGGGCACGCTGCATGCACGCGCGCACGCAACTCGATCAGAATCGGCTGCGCGAACGACGCGGCACGCTCGATGTATTGATCGATGCGTGGGTCGATATGTGAGTCGATTTGATCGTGCGGCACCTTCTTTTGTGGCGTTCTTTCCATCCGGCGCGAGTCTATCACTGACTTGAACACGGGCCGAAATTGTCGAGCAGAATCGTGAGGTCGGGCCCGTTGGTGATGCCGTCGTTGTTGAGGTCGGCAACGCTTGGCTCACCCCACGAGTTGAGCAAGATCGCGAGGTCGCCCGCACCGACGTATCCGTTCAGATTCACGTCGCCAATGCACTGCGCCATCGATGCGAACAACGCATTCGA
>JBJOHQ010000162.1:0-5550 GCA_046047595.1 Planctomycetota bacterium
CGCGAGCCGCCTCAACGAACTCGGTCGACGCGAGGAAGCGCGAAGTTTGCTCACGAAATCGGAAGGGCGTGCTTCGGACGCGGACAAACTCCGACTTGCTCGTGCACTCCGCGCGATGGACGCGCCGAGCGATGCTTCGGTTGCATGGATCGCTGAGGAATTGAAGAGAGATCCGAGCGTGGACGGCGCGTCATTCGTTCTTTCGCGACCGGAGGTTTGGTCGAACGATTCTGCCGTTGCTGCTGAGAATGCGAAGTTGGTCGCGGAAGCGGTGGGGATTCTGCGGGACACACTTGGTACGAACTCGCAGCGCGTGCTGGTTGCGGAAGCAACCATGAACTTGATCTTCTATCCGAACGACCAAGCTCGCATCGCAGGCTCACTCGCAGCGCTCGCTGACGCAGAGCGTCGGACGCCGGATTCTGTTCGTGTACTCACGACGCTTGCGCGATTGCTTGAGATTGATACACAGCCCGATTTTCGACGCGCGGCGTCGTTGCTGACTCGCGCTGTGCAGTTGCAGCCAGGGAACGCTGAGCTCTACCCCGATCTCGTGCGACTCCTTCAGCAAACCGGCGACTACGCGGCGGCAAGCGTGGCGATCGACACCTACGCGCGACTGATGGGCGACGATGTGGCAGGCGTGAGGGCCACAGCGTCGATGCGAGAGACACTTGGCGAGTTTGACGAAGCGGCAGCGCTCCGCGCGCAGTTGAGTAAGACCACCAACAACGCCATTGACCAATTGGCGTTGCTGCGCACGAAGATTCGTGCGGGCAAACTCAACGAGGCAGAGACCGAGCTGCGCACGCTCGCCGCGCGAGAAGATGGTGTGCTCGCCAGACGTGAACTTGCGCTCTTACTCGCGTCGAGCGGGCGTCTTGAAGACGCCCGAACATTGCTCACTGAGTCAGAGTTTATGAAGGCTGATCCTCGCGTTGAGGAACTTCAAGCAGAGATCGAATTGTCGTTTGGCGATGTCGAGAAGGCAGAAGCGCTTGCGCGACGCGCGCGTGAGCGAAATCCGGGCGCCAACACCGACCTGCTTCTCGCGCGGGTGCTTGCGCGCCTCCAAAAACTCGAAGAGGCACGAACGCTGCTCGTCGCGGCGGTAGAAGCATCGCCCGACCATCCGTCGGTCTTGCCCGTTGCCGCGGCTGTGTTAACGGGTGATCTCTCGGAGAGCGGGCGTGCATCGCTTCGTCGTGCACTTGATAGCGCACGGTCAACTCGTCCGGATCTTGTTGCGGCAGTTGCGCTCCTCGATGGTGCGACTACTTCAGACGGACAGATCCGCCCACGACCAGAGGATCTGCGCGATGCGCGAGAACTCACTGTTCGCTATTCAGGTTCGGCACTCGTTTGGCGGCTCGCCGCGCAGTTCTATGCAACTTCTGGGCAAATTGAAGAGGCGGCGCGGCTTTCTTTGATGGCGTTGTCGCGGCTTCCCAACGATGAATCAACGGCCGAACTTGCCGTGTTGATGTCGGTGGAGGCAGGACGCATTGACGACGCCGCTGCGGCCGCTGCGGCTTGGCAGCGTATGGCAGGTGCAGATCTCGTCGCGTCAGACTCCGCGCGCGCCTTGATCGAGATCATTCGGCGAGATCCACTTCGAAGTGCAACGTACCTCGAACCACATCTTGCTGCGATTCTGGCCAACCCAGGTTCGCTCGATGCGCTCGCGCTCTTCGTGACATCCAAGGTGCTCGGCGGTAGAGCCGATGAACTCCCAGCGAAGCTTGCGGCTTTGCCGCAAAATCGTCGGCTCTCGGTGGCGACTCCGTGGATCGAAGCTGCGCAATCACTTCCAACGTCGGCGACGGTGGATGCAGTGCAAGTCCTCGCTGATTTCATCGGTGCTGCCGATGCGCACGGATGCGTTGCAGTTTGGACGGAGTGTTGTCGTCAAGGGGACGCGAAGGCCTGTGCACTCGCGGAGCAGTACATCGATCGATTGTCTGATCGTGGAGTTCCGAAAGATCTTCTCGCTGCGGATCTCGCGGCAGCACGAAAATCGGATGACGCGATCTCGCGATACGAGTCCATCTTCGACGCAGCGGTTGGTGGTCGTACTGCGAATCTTTCAGCGTTGGCGGATGCGTTGCGCACTGATCCGGCAGCACGCGGACGATTTGAGTCGTCGCCCGTTGCGATTGTTGCGATGAACAATCTCGCGAGCTACCTCATCGCGCGCGAGATCGACGCGAAGAAGGCAGTTGATTTGGCGCGTTGTGTGACAGCGCTCATGCCAGCGTCGCGTGAAGCGCAAGACACGCTGCTCCGCGCGCTTCTTGCGAATGGCGCGGTGGAGGAGGCGCGGCGCGTGGCCGAAACGAATTCAGATCCACTCTACCGAGCCATCGGTTTGGCGGAGGCAAGTCTCACGGCGGGTGATCGATTGGGTGTCAATCGCGCACTCGCGGAGGTTGATTCGTTGATTGCGCGAAGAGGCTTCGTCGCTCGTGCAATGGTGGAGCGTGCTGCGAAGGTTCGTCAAGCAGCCGATCAAGATCAATCAGGCAGTGGAGGAGCATCATGAGCGATCGACGTGGAATTATCCTGGCAGGCGGCAGCGGCACGCGGCTTCACCCCATCACCAAGGGGCCGAGCAAGCAACTGCTCCCGGTGTACGACAAACCCATGATCTATTACCCGCTGAGCACGCTCTTGCTTGCCGGGATTCGCGACATTCTTGTCATCACCACACCACACGATGCTCCGATGTTTCATGCACTGCTCGGTGATGGGAGTGCGTGGGGAATGAATCTTCAATTCGCCGTCCAACCGAAGCCTGAAGGCCTCGCGCAGGCGTTCATCATCGGCGAGAAATTTGTGGGCGGCCGACCGAGTGCGCTTGTGCTTGGCGACAACATCTTTTACGGCACCGAGTTGCAGCGGCGTCTCAAAGAAATCTCCTGTCAGAAGAAAGGCGCGACGGTGTTTGCCTATCACGTCGCGAATCCCGAGGCATACGGTGTCGTGGAATTCGACGCGCACAAACGCGCGAAGTCGATTGAGGAAAAGCCGAAGCAGCCGAAGTCCAACTACGCGGTGACCGGTCTCTACTTTTACGACACCGATGTCGTTGAGATTGCCAAGGCGGTGAAACCATCGTGGCGCGGTGAACTGGAAATCACCAGCGTGAATCAGGCGTATCTCGAACGTGGCGATCTCGAGGTTGAGCTCCTCGGGCGTGGCAGTGCCTGGCTTGATACCGGGACGTTTGACACGCTGTTGCAAGCAGCGCAGTTCGTGCAGACGTTGGAGGCGCGACAAGGACTTCGGATCGCGTGTCCGGAAGAGATTTGTTGGCGTAACGGTTGGATTGATGATGCTCAACTCGAAAAACTCGGAAATGAAATCGGGAAGAGCCAATATGGACAGTACCTGTTGCAAATGCTGAAGCATCGCGACTGAAGTACGACAGCGAGCGACTTTCCCATGGACGTGATTGCAACAGAGATTCCCGATGTTCTTGAACTCGCACCAAAGGTGTTTGGTGATGAGCGTGGTTTCTTTCTTGAGACTTGGAACGAACGGGTCTATCGCGACGCGGGTATTCCCTCGCATTTCGTTCAAGACAATTGGTCGCGCTCGAGGCGGGGGATTCTTCGTGGGTTGCACTACCAGATGCATCAGCCACAAGGCAAGCTTGTTCGGGTGACACGCGGGGCAGTGTTTGACGTTGCTGTTGATTTACGGCGTTCGAGCCCAACATTTGGTCGTTCAGTTGCCCGCGTGTTAAGCGAAGAGAACAAGCGTGCGCTTTGGATTCCACCTGGATTTGCGCACGGGTTTCTTGTGGTCTCTGACGAGGCGGACTTCATCTACAAGTGCACAGAGTTCTACGCGCCGCAGTTCGATCGAACGCTCGCGTGGAACGATCCGACCGTCAACATCGCTTGGCCGCTCGACTTGGTGGGCGGCGAAGCTGGCGTGCAACTCTCTGAGAAAGACCGAACCAAGGCGGCCACATGGTCGACGGCGGAGACGTTCGCATGAACGCTGCTTCGAGTCCATCCCAACAGCAATCTTCAGCGGCGCAGCCATGTCGAAAGGCGCTCATCACGGGTATGGGCGGCCAGTTGGCTCGCGAACTCGTAGCGACAGCATCAAATCATGTTGAGATCGTGACACTCGATCAATCGCAACTCGATATCAGCGATCACGATGCGGTGCTCCGTGCAGTGCGAGAGATCTCACCAGACGTCCTATTCAATGCAGCTGCATACACGGCCGTTGATCTTGCGGAGAAAGAGCCGGAAGTCGCGGATCGGGTGAATCATCTTGCGGTCGGATTCCTCGCCGACGCGGCCCGCGCTTCGGGTGCACGACTCGTGCATGTTTCGACTGATTACGTGTTCGATGGTCTGTCGCCGGTGCCTTACCAGCCCAATCACCCGACCGCGCCGGCGTCGGTTTATGGTCGTACCAAGCGTGACGGCGAATTGGCGGCACTGCAAGCGCCGAGTGCACTCGTAGTGCGCACGGCGTGGGTGTATGCGCATCACGGCAAGAACTTCGTTGCAACGATGCTTCGTCTGATGTCTGAGCGCGATGAAGTGCGTGTCGTTGCCGATCAAGTTGGAACACCGACGAGCGCGAGCAGTTTGGCGCGAGCGCTGTGGAGCTTGGTCGGCGCGGGGGCATCGGGTACCTACCACTGGACCGATGCTGGTGTCGCAAGTTGGTACGACTTCGCCGTTGCAATTCGTGAAGAGGCAGCCGCACTCGGGGCCACAAAGATTGGTCGAGTTCGCGTCACGCCAATTCGTACAGTGGACTACCCAACTCCGGCGCGACGCCCAGCGATGAGCGTTCTTTCGAAGGATGCAACTTGGGCGTTGATTGGCCCTGCGCAGCACTGGCGCGAAGAACTGCGCCAGGTGCTGTCGCGCATGGAGTTGCCCAAATGAGCGGAGTGGATGTGAGACCATCCATGATGAGCGACTTTGAACCAGAGATTGAAGGAGAGGTGTTTTGGGTTCGCGATTTGTGCTTCGTGATTTGTGCGTGAATCGCCGATAGATGAGTACGCAGTTCCTGTGATAGACCAATCGCTGTGTCGATCGACTGATCGACCGATCAACGTTCGAATAGCAATCGTTTCGACTCCTCGAGAGCAGTATGAGCCAGCAAAAAACCATTCTCGTCACGGGCGGCGCCGGATTCATCGGTGCGAATTTCATTCGTCATCGACTTACGACTGCGGCAACGAGTCGTATGGTTGTGCTCGATGCGTTGACGTATGCAGGGAACCGTGCGAACCTGGCGGGCTGCGATCCGTCGCGCATTGAATTTGTGCACGGCGACATTCGCGATACTTCGCTTGTCGAGCGGTTGTTGCGCGAGCATGCAATCAGCACCATCGTGCATTTCGCAGCCGAAAGTCACGTCGACCGATCGATCTCGGGACCTGATGCATTCATCGATACGAACGTGAACGGAACGCACTCGTTGCTCAAGGCTGCGCGCGCCGTATGGCTTGCAGGTAGCGGTATGCCGCACCGATTCCACCATGTGTCGACCGACGAGGTGTACGGTTCG
>JBJOHQ010000163.1:0-4366 GCA_046047595.1 Planctomycetota bacterium
AAATCGTTGCGTCGCGTCGCGCGAAGTTGAAGCGTTTCCGCGAGGAACTCGGCTTCGAGCCATACGGCCAACGTGAAGATGGTCTTCTTGCGCTCTCTGACGCACGCACGCGTTTTTCGGAAGACGCACACGTTGCGTTTGATCTCGCATCGAAAGAAGCGAAGGCTGCGGGAACTGCGGTGAACCCAGCGGCTGACACGCGTGCTGTTGTGCGCGTTGCTGGGCGCGTCGTTCAGCATCGCGACATGGGCAAACTCGTGTTCTTGTTCCTGCGCGATGCGACGGGAGATCTTCAGATCAGCGTGTCGAAGTCGTCGGTCGCTGCGAACGCGTTTGAACTCGCGAAGCACGCCGATTACGGCGACATTCTCGTCGCGGAAGGCCCGATTGGTCGCACGAATAAGGGTGAGATCTGTGTTTGGGCGACCTCGATTTCGCTCGGCACCAAGTCACTCGCAGCGCCGCCAGAAAAGTGGCACGGCCTGACCGATCCAGAACTTCGCTATCGCCGTCGCTACGTCGACATGTACGCGAATCCTGAGACGGCGAAGGTCTTCGCGATGCGTGCGCGCATCGTTTCGCGCATTCGGCGCTTCATGGACGCACGCGGATTCCTAGAAGTCGAGACTCCTGTTCTTCAACCAATCGCAGGCGGTGCAGCTGCGCGACCGTTCACAACGCATCACAACGCACTTGATATGCCGCTTTTCATGCGCATCGCGCCAGAGTTGTATCTCAAGCGATGCCTCGTCGGCGGTATGCGCAAGGTCTACGAGATCAACCGAAACTTCCGCAACGAAGGCATCGATCGATCGCACAACCCTGAGTTCACCGCGATGGAGGTGTACGAAGCGTTCGGCGATTACGGAACGATGATGGAACTTACGGAGAGTCTCATTCATGATCTCGCGGTCTCGATGATCGATGAGCGTCGCGCAGCGGGGTTGCGCGTGGATGCCGATCTCACACAAGGCGGCCCAACGCTTCCATGGGGCGAACTCGCGATCAATTATGCGAAGCCGTTTGTGCGCGTGAAGTTTGAGGATCTCTTCCGTCAAGGTGCCGGGTGCGAAATGCGCGATTTTGCCGCCGTTCGCGCGAAGGCGCGCGCGCTTGGCCTCCATCACGAGGCGAAACTCGATGATTGGCTTGTCGTGAACGAAGTCTTCGAAGAGTGCGCGGAACCGTTGATCGATCCATGTCGGCCGACCTTCGTGACGGATTATCCGAGTGCGGTTTCGCCGTTGACGCGGCCGAGTCGCACGGATCCTGCGCTCTGCGAGCGCTGGGACATTTTCATCGGCGGCATGGAAGTTGGCCCCGCGTACACCGAACTCAACGATCCCGATATTCAGCTCGCGAAATTCACCGAGCAACTGAAGGGTGCCGACGACGAAGAGTCGACGTTCCGCACGCTCGACGAGGATTTCGTCGAGAGTTTGCGCGTTGGCATGCCTCCCGCTGGTGGTCTTGGCATCGGAATCGATCGACTTGTCATGTTGCTGACAGATAGCGCTTCGATTCGCGATGTCATTCTCTTCCCGCTGTTGAAGTCAATGGCTGCGGGTGCATCTGATGCGGATGCTCCCGACGAGAGCGAGAAGGGCGCGTGAAATCGCAGTGTGCGCGTGTTCGCAAGTCTTTCGCTGCGTGCATCACGTTTGGCGTGATCGCAGTCAGCGCGTTCGGCATTGCTCGAAGCGCACAGGCGGATTGGACCATCGTCGAGGAGCGCTACTACACGCTCACGCTCGCGGGGAAGCCTTGCGGCCGATCGTTTGAAGTTGTCGAAAAAGACGGCGATCGCGTGCAAACAAGATCGCGACTTGAGATGCGCTTCAAGCGGCTCGGCCAAGAGACGGTGATCGATTTTGCCAACACGTTCGTTGAAACGTCAACGGGCGATCCTCTAGCCGCGTCGATCTCGATGAATGGCGCGCCCGCGTTGCGATACGAGTTTGAGCCGGGCGCTGGAGCGAGTGCTGCGCCGACGAAGGTCACGGTGTTGCGCGGGGACGCGCGCGAGGAGCGTGAAATCGATGCTGGCGTGTGGCTCACGCCGCGGGAAACCGCAGAGTTTGTCGCGGCGCGCGTGATGGCCAACGCGGCAGATGCTCGCTATCGGTCGCTCGATGTGCAATCAGGACTCGTACCTGTCGAGATCAGCATGCGTCGCGGCGGCGCGGAAAAACTTCGGCTCGGCGAGCGTTCGCTCGATGTCCTTCGCTACACCGTCGTGAACAGTCTTGTGCCTGTGGAAGCGAATGAACGATACGACGCAAAAGGTTCGCTCGTGATGAGTACGACGCCGATCGGACTGGGCGATCTCGTCTCAACGCTCGCGACCAAGTCAGAAGCGGATGCGGCGTACGCTGCAGCGAGCTTCGATCTTCTTGCCGGCACATTCGTCGCGACAAAGCCGATCCCGCGCTGGGCTGATCGAACGCGACTCGCGCTTCAACTGCGTGCCAAAGGCGACGCGCTCATTGACTTGCCGACGACGGGTTCGCAGGCGGTTCGTCGCATCGACGGCCGTACGGCGATCATCGATATCGACACCATGCGCGCGAGTGGAGCGGCGGAGGGTGATCTTGGTGATGCGCGATGGTTGAAGCCGAACGAAATCATCGACTCAGACAGCGAAGCGGTGCGCGAACTTCTCTCGCGCGCGAAGCTTCCGCCGCGCGTTGAGAACGCAGGTCCAACGCAGCTCCTTGAGCGAGCTGATCGATTGCGCACGCTTGTCGCAAAGCACTTGCGCGACAAGAATCTCGCAACGGCGTTTGCTTCCGCGAGTGAAGCGGCGCGCGCACGCGGCGGTGATTGCACTGAGCACGCGGTGCTTCTCGCAGCACTTCTTCGCGCCGATGGAATCCCGTCGCGTGTCGTCAGTGGGCTTGTGTACGTGCCTGATCTCGGCGGACAAGGCCCTGGATTCGGTTGGCATCTTTGGACGCAGGCACTTGTGTATCCGCCACTTGTCGCGGGCGGATTTGGCCGCGCGTGGGTTGATTTCGACGCGACGTTGCCGGGCAACGCGCGTTTTCACGCCGGGCACATCGCCGTCGCCACGAGTGATCTCGCGGGCGGCGCGTCAGACCCTGCGTTTGCGCAGGCACTTTCACTTGTGGGTGGAGTCGAGATCATGGAAGTTGATGGCGCCCCGTCGGAAGTGCCGCAAAAGCGAGCGAATGCAGCAGAGACTTCAAGCGCGACCTCTGATTCAAAACCAGATTCCACAGGAACCGTCGCGCCATGACGCTCAGTCCAAATGGTCTTCCCTTCGAATCGCTGCCGGCACTTCCCGCGCGGCCTGAAGCAGGGCACAAGGGTTCGTTTGGCACGGTGCTCGTGATCGGCGGATGTGCACACTTGCCGCGACAGATGCTCGGCGGAGCGATGCTCGCCGCGCGCGCCGCGTTGCGCGTTGGCGCTGGGCGAGTGATCGCCGCTGTGCCTTCGCCGCTCGCAACCGAAGCACTCGCGATCTTGCCTGAGTCGACCGTTGTTCCGCTTCCGGTCGATGCCGAGGGAGCGTTGCTTGCATCGGAATCGGCGGAAGTTCTTGATGCTGCGATGCGCGATGCGACATCCGTCGTCATTGGTCCTGCGCTTGGTCGTTCGCCTTCAGCAGAATTGGTTGTGATGCGTCTCGTTGCGATTGGTGAAAAGCCACTCGTTGTCGATGCCGACGCCATTCGCGCTTTTGCAGCGCATCGCGAGCCTGCGCGAGACCTGCGCGGAACTGTGATTTTCACGCCGCATCCCGGCGAAGCCGCTGCGCTTGCGGAGGCGGTCGGTGCGGTCGTCGACTGCGTCGAACGCGCAACGCGGCCTGCTGCAGCGATGGAATTGGCGCAACGGCTCGGAGCGGTGATTGTGTTGAAGGGCGCGGGCACGATCACAAGCGATGGGCTTCGCGCGTGGCGTTGCGATCGAGGCGGTCCAGCACTCGCGACGGGTGGCTCGGGCGATGTCCTTGCAGGGATCGTCGGGGGCCTACTCGCGCAGTTTGAGAGTGCTCGACGCGCCAATTCTTCCATGGCTGCGTCTGTGCCGCTTCCGGGCGCGGTCGCCGCGTTGGCCGTTGAATTGCACGCGCGCGCTGGCGACCTTTGGGCTGCGGCGCATGGAGATGCGGGCCTTCTCGCCCATGAAATTGCTGATCTCGTTCCTGATGCGATGCATGCCATGCGAAGTGCGTGAACGTGTCGTCGCGATGCCTTGGGTCGGCTACATTGGCCCCTCGCCCCCAAGAGAGAGTTCGAAAGAGAGCTCGAGAGAGAACTCGAGAAAGAGCTCGAGAGAGAGCTCGAGAGAGAACTTGAGAGAGAACTTGAGGCGGAGAAAGAACCAACGATGAATC
>JBJOHQ010000164.1:0-16332 GCA_046047595.1 Planctomycetota bacterium
GCGCCATGTCGAAGATGCGGGGCTCGTCCTCGAAGCAATCAATGGTGGTGGCGGACGCGATGCATCGAATGTCGCCTCTCGCTTCAAAGCACCACGCGCCGCTGATGCGACGGGTGTGCGATTGGTCTACGACCCCGCGTGGTTCACAGGTCCATTCGCCTCACTCGCAAACACGCTTGACGTAGCACGCAACGCAGGTGCTGAACTCATCGAGCGCACGTTCGACATGCCCTGCAATCCGGGTGTGCTCAATGCGAGTCTCATGTCGGAAGCCGCAGCGGCGTTCGAACAGATGACGCGCACCAACGCGGATGACTTGCTCTCGTGGCAAGCCGATGAAGCGTGGCCAAACTCGTTCCGCCAAGAGTGGTTCGTGCCAGCCATCGAATACATGCAGGTCGAACGCATCCGCCGACGTTTTATGGAGTGGACCCGCGACGCGATCGCCGATGTCGACGCGATCATTTTGCCGCCGTTTGCGGGCGGATTCCTCACGTCGACGAATGCGACCGGGCACCCGCAACTCGTCTTGCGCGCGGGCTTCGACGACGCCACCACGCCGCGTTCGATCTCGCTGATCGGTCAGCCCTTCGACGAAGCGACGCTCGTGCGGGTCGGCATGGTGCTCGAATCGCAACTCGCGGTCGCGGAAAAGCGGCCGAAAATGCCGTGGTTTCAGGGTGGATGAAGCCCGTCGACCGCTCTGATATCTTCCTCCCTCCATGCTCGCCCAGTCCGACCTTCTCAGCTACCTCCCCGTCGCCGTCGTTGCGTTGATGGCGATCGTCTTCGTGATCGCGAACATCGTGCTCAGCACGATCCTCGGCCCCCGCGCCGAAGGCGCCATCAAAGGCACCACCTACGAAGCAGGCATGGACCCGATCGGCACCACGCGGAAGCGCTTTAACGTGCGCTTCTACATGATGGCCGTGACGTTCCTTCTCTTCGACGTCGAAATCATCTTCCTCTACCCGTGGGCCGTGAGTTACTCGCAGCTCGATCCGGGCAGCGCCGAGGCGAAGCTTTACCTCGGTCGCATTCTCTTCTTCCTCGCGACGAGCGTCATTGCGTACGTCTATGCGTGGAAGAAGGGTGTGTTTAAGTGGGACTAATTGGAGCGCTCGCAACCTGCTTCGCAACTTGCTCGCTCTGGCCGGCTCCCCTCGGAGTGAATCCTCGGGGGCCGAGATGCGTCGTTCCTTGAGCGCTCGCGACTCGCTTCGCTTTCGCTCGCTCTGCCATGCATCACATGAGAGGGAGCCGCCGCAGCGGCGACCGCGAAAATCAAGTAAGCCGCCGCAGCGGCGACCGCGAGAACACTCCATACAGCCGAAGGCGGAGCGCAGCGAAGCCTGAGCGGTCGACGCAGACGTCGACGCACGTCTCGTGTGGCACTATCCCCCTGCGAAGCAGGAGGTAGTGGCTTGAGTCACAAACACGGATGACGTGCCAAGCAAACACAGTTGAATCTGAAGCATGAACTGCGCGTCGCCATCACCAAAGGTGATGTCACACGAGACGCACGGCGTCGCTGCGCGTCATCCTCTCGCGCTTCGCTTCGCTCCGCGCTCGTTACAGCGGAGAACGCAGAAATCCCCCGTTCCCACCGCAAAACGCCCTCGTCAAGCGTTTTTCACGATTTTCGAACCTGCCTAAACCGCGGGCGTAATCACTGTTGCCAAGCGCGCGCCGCTCCGTCCGTCCGACGGAGGTCTGGAACTGCGGGCGAGGAAACCACAAGCGATTCGGGACTCACAACCGCACGGGGTGCGTGCGATGTCCCTTCGAAACAACGCAGAAACGGAAGGTCACCATGAAGAACGCACACAACAACGCAAGCCTCACCTCTGGCGCTCTTGAACGCCGCCCGCAACGTCAACAGAACGCGCAATCGCTTCCGATGCGAATCGCGAATCGTTCTGCGATCGCTGCCACGAGCGCGCTCCTTCTTTGCGCACCGCTCGCCGCGTTCAGCCCCGCCACTGAAGGTGTTGCTCACGCTGCAACGACCGCAACATCGGCAACCACTGTGGATGCACGCGCTGAGAGCGCCAAGGGCGAAGCGCGTAGCCTTTCGCGCGCTTTCCGCGGCGCAGCGAAGACGCTCTCGCCGAGCGTCGTGACCATCAACACCGTCTCGAACGCGAAGTCGGGACAAGGTCAAGCGATGGGCGCAATGCCTCCTGGCATGCTGCCGCCCGGAATGATGCCCCCCGGCTTTCAAATGCCTCCGAACATGCAGGCCCCGAAGCAAGGCCCTGCACGAGGCACCGGTACTGGCGCGGTGATTTCGGCCGATGGATACATCGTGACCGCCAATCACGTCGTCGCCGACGCTGATGAAATCGAGATCGTCTTCCAGAATGGCCGCACGGAGAAGGCTGAAATCGTTGGCCTTGATCCGGGCACCGACATCGCCGTCCTCAAGACGAACGCCTCCGGCCTCGTGCCCGCGCAGTTCGGCGACAGCGAAGAACTCGACATCGGCGACTGGGTCGTTGCGATTGGTGCGCCGTTCGGACTTGAACAAACGGTGACCGCTGGCATCGTGAGCGCCAAGAGCCGCAGCGATGTCGGCCTCGCGACCTTCGAGAACTACATTCAAACCGATGCCGCGATCAACCCCGGAAACTCTGGTGGTCCACTCGCAAATCTCGATGGTGAAATCATCGGCATCAACAGTTGCATCTCGTCGAAGGGCGGCGGCAACGACGGCATCGGATTCTCAGTGCCGAGTGCAGTTGCGAAGCGCGTCGTCGACGCGATCATCGCCGACGGTCGAGTCGCTCGCGGTTGGCTCGGAATCTCCGTGCAACCCGCCAACGACGACATGGCTGCAAGCCTCGGTGCGGATGGTGCGATCGGCGTCGTGGTGAATCAAGTTGTGCCTGGTTCGCCTGCGCAAAAGGCTGGACTTGAACCTGGCGACCTCATCACCGAAGTCGGCGGCAAGCACATTCGTACACCTGGTGAGTTGATCGCAACCATCGGTCAGCGTTCGCCTGGAAGTGAACTCGCAATCACCGCGTTCCGCGGCGGCGAAATGGAAGAATTCAACGCGACGCTCGCTGAACGCGAGAGCGACGAGAAGGTGAAGACAAAGACCCCTAAGGCGAAGAAGTCTGCGACCGCACTCGAACGACTCGGTCTCACTTTGACCGAGCTCTCCGCGGGCGACGCAGCCGGCCTCGGTGTCACGGCGGAGGATGGCGCACTCGCAGTTGAGCGCGTCGAGGAAGAGGGCCCTGCATCCGCCGCAGGGATTGAGCCGGGCGACGTCATTCGCCGCATCGGCAACCGCAATACCCACACGCTCGACGAGGCGAACGCTGCACTGGATGCCATGAGAGAGGGTGCGTCCATTCCAGTGCTCGTCGAGCGTGAGGGTCGTGCGCGGTTCTTGCTCGTGAAGCCAAGCGAAACCGCGGAAAACTCCGCGAATTCTGAAGACAGCGCCGAGCCGCGCACGCCGCGCCGCCGCCGCTGACCCCACCGAACCAATCTCCGCGTGCTGCGTTGGCACGCGGGCCTCGGTGCGGTGCCCCCCACGCAACGAGGTTCGAACCGCCCCGGCATCCTTCCGTGCCGGGGCGGTTCACATTTGGAACCATCCGAAAGCACGCGCGAATGACTACCCTTCCGATCTCCCGAAAGTCTTCTGACGTGACCTCATCGAATCCTCATTCCGCACGCGAGAGTACCCACGAGAACGCACGCGAAACTTCGCGTGATCTCGTGCTTGATAGCGCGGTTCAACTCGCGTTCGCGCATCGCGTGCGTTTCACGTCTGGAGCGCTGGATCCTGCGAATTCCGCGCTTCGCAATGTGTTCGCTGCCGACACGGCCATCGCGTCACGCCGCGCCGTCGTGCTCATTGATCGTGGATTTGCCGACGCGAACCGAACCATCGAACAGCAACTTCGCGCGTACTTCGCGACCCACGCGAGCGTGATGCCAGCGCTCACACATTTCGAAGTCGTAACCGGCGGCGAAGACGCGAAACAAGACATGCGTGTCGTTGACCGCGTGATTGAACTCGTTGAGCAACACAAGATTTGCCGCAAGAGTTTCGTCATCGCAATGGGCGGCGGCGCGATGCTCGATGCGGTCGGCTTTGGTGCCGCGACCGCGCATCGTGGCGTGCGCCTCGTTCGTCTCCCAACGACAACGCTCGCGCAAGACGACGCCGCGATGGGCGTCAAGAACGGTGTGAATCGCTTCGGTAAGAAGAATTTCGTCGGCGCATTTGCTGTGCCGTACGCGGTTCTTTGCGATGACGCACTGCTCGCGACGCTGCCGGACGCTGCGTTTCGTGCAGGATTCAGTGAAGCGGTGAAGATCGCGCTTCTCAAGGATCCTGCGTACTTCGCGACGCTTGAGCGTGATGCTGCGCTCATCGCTGCGCGTGATATGAACGCTGCGCGCCCGGCGATTCGTCGCAGCGCCGAACTCCATCTTCGACACATCGTCGACGGCGGCGACCCGTTTGAAGCAAACGAAGCGCGGCCGCTTGATTTCGGCCACTGGGCGGCGCATCGCTTGGAAGCGATGAGTGCGCACGCGGTGTCGCACGGCGACGCGGTGGCGCTCGGACTTCTCCTCGACTGCCGCTACTCAAACTTGAAGGGTTGGCTTTCCGACGCGGATTTCGCGCGCATTCGCGCGGTGATTGCAGCGCTTGGACTTCCAATGCGACATCCGCTCTTTGCCAATCACGCCGCATTGCTCGCAGGCGCGGACGAGTTCCGCGAACACCTCGGCGGCAAGCTCACCGTCACCATGTTGCGCGGCGTCGGGCATGGCTTCGAAGTCCACGAACTCGACCACGATCTCGTGCGCCGTGCCGCCGCAGAGATGGCGTAGGAACGTGCGGCGCGTAGGATGCGCCGATGCTCCCCACGCCTCCACCCCTCTCAAAGCGCGCGGTCGCGGACCGCTATTTCCTCGAGCATCGCGCGAAGGTGCTTGATATCGCGGCGTTTCTCGATCGATTTGATCGGGCGCAAGGCGAGGGAGCAGACGACTTTCGCGTGGCGGCGCTGCGTGCGTGCTGCGCGATTTTGCTCGACGGAGAGTCTGACCGCGCGCGTCGCGTTCTCGAACTCTTGAGCGATCATTCATCGGAACCGATCGCGAAAGCGCCGATGAAGGGCGCGACGGGCGCGGTCGACCTCGCCAACACGGCAACCAACGGCCACGGAGCCAACTGATGTACATCGACCCGTCTTTTTCACGCTCCAATCGGCCTTCGGCCGCTCGTCGCTCTGGTGGCGAGTTCGCGATTCCGACAATTTTCACCTACGGAGCCAACTGATGTACATCGACCCCCATGTCCACATGGTCTCCCGCACGACCGACGACTATCAGCGCATGGCGCTCGCGGGATGCGTCGCGATCACCGAGCCCGCGTTTTGGGCGGGATACGACCGCAGTTCCCCCGCAGGCTTTTTCGACTACTTCCGCCAGCTCACCGATTTCGAGCCGAAGCGCGCGGCGCAATACGGCATTCGTCACCACACGTGGCTCTGCATCAATCCGAAAGAAGCAGAAGACCCTGTGTTTGCGCGCGAAGTCATTGCACTCATTCCGCAGTTCCTGAAGTGCGAGAACGTGCTCGGCATCGGCGAAATCGGCCTCAACAAAAACTCGCGCAACGAACTTGAGATTCTCGACGCGCACCTCGCGCTCGCCGCTGAACACGACTTGATGGTGCTCGTCCACACGCCGCACCTTGAGGACAAACTCAAGGGCACGAAACTCATCATGGATGCGATTCGCAATCACGCGCGACTCGATCCAGGTCGCGTGTTGATCGATCACGTCGAAGAACACACGGTGCGGCATGTACTTGATCGCGGATTCTGGGCTGGCATGACGCTCTATCCCGATACCAAGTGCACGCCGCAGCGCGCGGTCGACATCTTCGAGATGCACGGCACCGAACGACTTTGGATCAATTCCGCGGGCGACTGGGGCAACAGCGATCCGCTCGCGGTGCCGAAGGCGCAGATCGAGATGAAAGCGCGCGGTCACACACTTGAGAGCGTGCGTAAGGTGAGCTTCGATAATCCGATGAAGTTCCTGTCGCAGTCGGGAAGATTCCGAATCGCGTGAGCACCGAAGTTTGAGCATGCGCGCGTGGACAGCGGCCAATCAGAAGTGAAGTGTGAGATGCAAGTCATGACGACGAAGAAGCGCCCACTCATCGGTATCACCGCGGATCTTGTTGGCGATTACGCGCGCAACCGACGCACCTATCTCGATATGGTCGCGGCCGCAGGTGGTATTCCCGTCATGCTTCCACCGAACGCAGCGCTTCGCGAAGAAATGCTTGATCGCGTCGACGGCGTGATTATCACGGGCGGCGACGACATCGACGTTTCGCGCTTCGGCATTCCGCTCCATCCGAAGGCCGAGTGCATGCCGGCGGAGCGTCAGGATGCCGAGTTTGCGCTCTTGCGCGCACTTGACGCGCGGCCGGACAAGGCTGTGCTCGGGATCTGCCTCGGCATGCAACTCATGGGTGTGCACCGAGGCTGCACGCTCATTCAACATCTTGGTGATGTGATCGCTGACGGTGAGCGTCATCGCAACGATGCGATTCATCCGATCGAAGCCGTCAAGGGTTCGCCGCTCTCGTCGGGCCCCGTGCGCTCGTGGCATCACCAGGCGCTCGCCAATGCCGACGGATTCGAGATCATCGCGCGCTCAGACGACGGCGTCCTCGAGGGAATCCTCGACCCGAAGCGCCGCTTCTATCTCGGCGTTCAGTGGCATCCCGAGCGCACTGAAGCCGCTGTAACGGGGCTTGATGTCGTGACCAAGCTCGTCCAAGCGGCGAGATGACGTACGCGCGAGCGCAGCGACGCCCGCGCAAGAAGCAGCGGTGCCGCGAACATTGCTCGGAATTGTGAGTTTCGCGCGGTATCGTGACGTACGCGATGACTGCATCCGAGCGACCAACTTCTCTGCCGAGTTCGCGTCGGCTTGAGTGTCCGCGCTGCGGCCACGAGCTTGAGGCAAGCGCTCAGGCCGCCGAAGCACGCGGTGCATCGCAGGGTGTCTGCAGCGAATGTGGACTGCCCGTCGAATGGAGCAAACTTCGCGAAGATGCCCGTGCGCCGCGTTGGTTCGTTGAAGCGCGAATGACGCGCTGGTGGCTTCCTCGCCGCGCGCTTGCAACGCTTCTCATGTGTGCGCGACCGTTTCGATTCTGGTCGAGCGTCGAACTCGCGTTGCCGATCTCGCGACGTGGCGTCATCGCGTTCGTCGTCATGGTCGCGGCCGTCCTGCATATCGCCGGCGTAACGCGCCGCATTGCGGACGGTTGGTCTGGTTACGTCGATGCAGTTCGGGCAAACGCGAGTATCGGCAGTGAACGGGTGATTGCCGACGTGGCACTCGTCGCAACGGCACCGCTTTCACGTTTCAGTGGCGCTTGGATTTTCCGCGCAATTGAAGCGAACGACCGCTCGCAGTCGGATGTCGTGGTCCTTCTCAAAACCGCCAAGGAGTTTGTACGGGTCGCGGCACAACCAATGCGTGACGAGTTGTTCATAAATGTCGGCACGACCAGCATGCCGTCGTATGCGTGGATCAGCCCCCAGCTCGTTCCCTTACTGGATGGCGCGTCGCCCGCAACCACCGTTGCCGCGATCGCACTTCCGCCTCTCGCGCCATTCGCGCTAGTACTTCTTCCCACATCGCTTCGGCGCGCACGCATTCAAACCCGGCATTTCGTACGGATTTCTCTGTATTCGTGCGCACTTTGGGTGCCCATTTTCGCGCTCGCGCTGATCCTTCCATTTGCGCCTGTCGGATACGACTTCTTTTCGATTCAACTCCACGACATATCGAACAGATTCTATTTCGATCCACTCGATTTGAATCCGCACATGGTGCTCCTCACCGCCTCCGGAGTTTTGACCGCGCTGTGGATGACCGCCGCCGCACGCAACTACCTGCGGCTTCCGCATGCGATCGGTGTCGGAATTGCAACAACGTTGGTCACGCTTCTCGGCTTGCTGATTGTTCGGTCGCTTTAGCGCTTGGATATGCGCCGAACCCTATAAATCCGCCAATATCACGGCCGCGCCGCATGGTCGCGCGCGAGATGCGCGCGCAGCGCGTCGCCGCCGAAGTTGTTCGAAGGATCACTCCACACGCAGTGGACGTGCGACGCGTCCGCGTTCGTCGAGTCGTACTCGATCGTGAAGCACGGCGTCGCGATGCGGTAGTAGTGCGGCTTTGCGAGATCGGTTTCGCCGACGAATGCGAACGTCACTTCGCCCGCATGCTTTGTTCGCCATGTGCGCAGCTGTGTTTCGGCGACGTGCTCATCAAGCAGCGCGGCATGTGTCGCAAGCAACTTGTCGACGAGCGCCCTCTGCGTGTCGGTGAGGGCGGCGCGCGAAACGCCCTGCATTTCAGGCGCTTTTGCATCGCTGCCAACAGCCCACAGCACATCCGCGGGCGGGCGATCCATGATGCGTGCCTTCGCGCGTTGCTCGTCGTTCAACGAACGCGCGAGTTCAAACGCAACCTCAACGGCCGCACCAAGCGGTCGCTTTCCTTTGTCCGCGCCTTCCGTGACTTCCGCAGGAAACGAGCCTGTGAACATCGGTGTGACCGTCGCAACTCCGTCGACAATCGCAGCGTGCACCACGAAGTGATGCCCTTCGATTTCAAATGCCCACGCACCGCTTTCCGGGGAACCGAAGAAATGCACGGCGTACAAGTCGTCGCCGTACGTCGGAGGCGTGATACCTGCGCTTTTTTCATTGCGCGCGTTGATCGCCTCGACGACGCGAATCAATCGCCACTGCTCGCGACCCGCGACGGAAAGAAAGCAATCAAGCAGCGAGAGGGTCGCCGCGCGCGTGTTGTCATCCATATCACGGAGGAAGAGACCAGCGCGTTCACCTCGTGCGAAGTACCACTTCGTGCGTTCAGAGTCATCAAGTGCGCGCAGCGACTTTGCGCGTTCGCCGTCAGAGAGGCTTGTAAGAAAGGTTTCCGCCGCGACACGAAGTCGAGTCGATTGAGCGTCGACGAGCGATTTCTTTGCAGACTCCCCACCGCTTTGGTCTGAAGGCTGCACCCATGCGGCCAATCCAGCAAGTCCGATCACTGCAGAAAGACCGATGAAGAACGCGGTGCACGTGCGCATACTCACAATCGTCGCAGGAACCGTGGCACAATGGAAGCCGCAACGCCCAAGAAGAGCGCACCAGACAGACACGCATGAAACCGATCGCTGAACTCGCTTACTGCACGAACGTCCATCCTGGCGAAACACTCGCTCGGACAAAGGCCATGCTTGAACAGCACGCCGTGCGCGTCCGTGAACTCTCGTGCCGAACATCAGGGAAAGCGCCGCAAGTGCTTGGAATCGGCCTGTGGCTCTCCGCGCAGAGTGCGCGCGAATTGCTCGCGGAAACCGAGGGCATCGTGCGATTCCGCGGTTGGCTTGAAGAGCGCGGCCTCGCGGTTCGGACCATCAACGGATTTCCATACGGCGATTTCCACGGTGAAACCGTGAAGACGCGTGTCTATCACCCGCACTGGGCCGATCCAAATCGATCGTTGTTCACGCTCGATCTTGCACGGATTCTCGCCGCACTCGTCGAACCAGGCACACGCACTGCGTCGATCTCAACAGTTCCAATCGGTTGGCGAAGCGATTTCACCAACGAAGGTTGCGGCGCGAGTGTTGGACTTGCCGCTTCGCAACTTGAGTGGATTGCGGAGCGCATGCGCGAAATCGAAGATCGAACCGGCGTACGCGTCACGATTGATCTTGAACCCGAACCTGGCTGTTTGCTCGATCGCGCCGAGCATGTCGTGAGCCTTTTCGATCAATGCTTCACGAGCGAAACGACGCGCACATATCTCGGCGTGTGTCACGACATTTGCCACAGCGCAGTGATGTTTGAGGAGCAAGATGAGGCACTCGCGCTCTATGCGCGCAATGCCATTCGTGTCGGCAAGATTCAAGTGAGTGCTGCGCTTTCCTGCCATGGCGCGCCGAAAGAACTCGCAGAACTCGCGCAATTCGACGAGTCGCGGTATCTCCATCAGACGTGTGTACTCGCAGGTTCGGGCGAGGTACGTTTCTTCGAGGATCTCGGTCTTGCGCTCGACGCGATGCCGGACGGATTCTGGCGCACGCACTTTCATGTGCCTGTTCATCTCGATGCCATCTCGCGACTTTCAACCACCGCGAAAGAGATTCCAAGTGCGTTCGCGGCGGCTTCGAAAATCGACCCACCGATCTTTGAAGTCGAAACGTACGCGTGGACGGTGTTGCCGCCGCATCTCCGCGAGCGCGATCTTGCCGCCGGAATTGCAAAGGAACTCGCGTGGACGCGCGCTGCGCTCGAACGCGCGGGCTACACGATCGACGACGGCGATGTTGCGAGTGACGATGTTGGCGAGGTGCGCGAACGATGACGCAACCGTCGTCGGCAAACACTCATCCAGAGACACGCGACGCACGATTGCGCGCGCCATTTCGCGCGCAACTTCGCGCATGGCTTGAACTCGCGCGCATTTCGAATTTGCCGACGGTGCTCTCGAACGCGATCGCGGGCGCAACGCTCGGCGCATGCGCGCTCGCCTTCGAGCGCCAGCGGCGCGATGGGCTCGCGGTCTGGTTCGGGAACTTCGCCATTCCCGTCGGTCCGAGCGGGCCCGAGCTCGCGTGGCTCTCCGCGTCGGGCGCGGCGCTGTTCCTCGCACCCTTCGCGATTCCGCTCTGCGCGTATCTCGGCGGCATGGTGCTGAACGACGCCTTCGACGCAGCGATCGACGCGCGCGAGCGGCCCTCGCGGCCGATCCCGAGCGGACGGATCTCCCGACGCGCCGCGTTCACGGCGGGTTTCGGCCTGCTTGGCGCAGCGATCGCCCTCGCGGCATTCCGCGGATCCGCCGCGGTCGTCGCGGCCACCGTGGTCCTCGCGACCGCGATCGTCGTCTACGACCGCTTCCACGCGAAGTCGGTCGCGAGCACGATGCTTCTCGCGCTCTGCCGCGCGCTCGCCGCACTCATCCCGATGCTCGCCTTCGCAAACGGCGACCTCGAGCTCCTCGTCCGCCGCGGCGCGATCGTGCTCCCGCTCGCCCTTGCGGCGTGGACGCTCGGGCTCTCGCTGCTTGCGCGCAACGAGATCGCACTGCGCGACGCCGACGCATCGCGCGCGGACGCCGCCGCGCAGCCCTGCCCGAAGTGCCAACACCTCATGGTCGAGAAGAGCCTCGAGTCGTGCCCGGAATGCGGCCACCGGAGCACCGATGTCGAGCGGCGCGGCGTCGCACGCACGCGCGCCGATCTCCGCGCGGGATACCGCAACCTCGTTCCGATCGGCGCCGTGCTCGTGCTGCTCGCCGCGTTCTTCACGGCGCATGTCGCGCTCCTCAACCGCGGCCGCGGGGCCGGCGACACGCTCGCCGCGGGAAATCCGGGCGCTGCGATCGTCGTGGCGATCATCCTCGCGCTCGTCGCCGTCCGCGCCGCGCAGATCCTCCGCCGCGAGCCCGCGCGCACGCCCGACGCGATCGGCATGCTCATCGCGTGCCTCGCACTCATCGACGCGCTGGCACTCGCGACCGGCGGGCACTGGCTTGCGGCCCTCGTCTGCCTCGCGCTCTTCGCGCTCACGCGTCGATGGCAACGCGCGATCGCGGGGAGTTGAGTCGCGGATCGAACCCACGCGTTTGCGCACGAGAATCGAGACTCCGAAAAGAATTTTTCGCGATGAAAATTCTCTGTGGAATTTCTGCCACACTTTTCGAAAGTGCCTCAAAGCATGACCAAGATGCGCAGGTCGTGAACGCCGCTCACCGCGACGAAACGACATCGTGACGCGCCATCCTGAAGCGACGTCATGAAGCGACGTCATGAGGCGATGTCATGAAACGACATCGTGAAACAACATCGTGAAACAACATCATGGGGTTGAAGATCACCGAACCCGCAATTGCGGAGTTCGAGTTTCTCGGCGGGCGTCAAGTTTGGCGAGGGTTTGAGAGAAAGGCCGTACGAGAGCTTTGCTTCGAGCGCGCGCGTTTCACGCGTACACGAAGCGGCCTTTCCACAAGTGACTGCAGGGGAAGTCAGTGCTCGGCGCGGTGCCGTGGCGCTGAGTTGTCTCACGTGACCGTCGAGCGACGGCACGTCGGAGTGGGACGATCGGAGTGTTCCGGTCGTGATTTCTGGGTATCCCAGAGAAGGAAGAGGTCACCATGACAGATTCTTGGATGACATGGGCTGCACGCACGGAAGAGCTTGGACCACCACTCGGTCTTGTTCGCAAAAACTCGCCGAACGAGCGAGAGGGTGGGCACTCGACGTTGGAACCGCACGGGGCGCAAGTGCAAATCCAAGCTCGTGATGAAGACGATGGAACCATCAACGAATCATGTGATGATTTTACTGCGCCGTTCTCGAGTGAGCCGCAACGAGACGGCGCACATGACGACGCACAAAGCGACGCACAAAACGACAACGACACACGATCAAAGTACGCCGATCTCTCTCGATACACAGCAAAGTTTCGTACGAAGGCATTCACGCTCGTCGCCGCTGTCGGGCTCGCGGGTAGCGCAGCGCTGATGGTGCCCGCTTGTGCTGCTATCGAATCCGTACCCGTTGCGATCACCGCATGTCTTAGCCTCATCAGAGCACTCATGGATCTACCAACGAATGAGCTCCCCCCGGGCTACATGCCATGCGACACGATCGTGTGGCCGGTGAACGATCTGGTATTCAAGTTTTGTCTCTACTGCAATCCCACGAAACCCACGGAGATCTATGTACAGTTCGATTGCGAAGGTAAGTTCTACCCGATGAAGCTTCGCCGAATCGACAACCAGCCTGTGCCAGTGCCGAACGGGTCGATTGACTCGCTGAACAACGAGTACCTCGCCATCAAGAAAATGAACTGTGACGAACTTTTCTTGATCGAAGCAGAGACGACTGTTGCGCCATTCATGGATAGCCTCGCTTGCAAAGTTCGATCGCCGAATGATCGCGTTTTGCCTTCGATCGCCGACTACGGAACGCTCGATGTTCGAGTGGCGAACGTTCCCGTTCCTCGCGACGGCGACTTTGAGGTTGAGAGCGGCGCAAAGATCGAGCTTTCTGGATCTTTCGACGAAGTCACGCACTACGCGATGATCTGTGGAATCAGCGAACTGTCGTTCAAGGACGGTGCAACCGAATGGACGGTCTTCGCAAATCCTGAGGTAAGTGCGATCGCTGTCTTCCGAAACGACGAGCTTTACGACGCTCGATTCATCTTCGCACCACAACCAACCGGAGGTGGCGGAGGCTGAGAACAAACTCGTTGGATGAGTCGCACGTGTTGTGCAAACTCGAAAGCACGCGCTGAAGCGGATAGCACGCGGCTGATCTCGCAAGAGGTCTTACCTTCCGGCTCGGCACGCGTCCTCGCGGCGCGTGTCGAGCTTTCTTCGACCCATGCTCGATCGAAGGTTCATCATGGTGACGCTCGCTTGGCATCGATACTCGCTTCACACGCACCCACGATTCGCAACGCTGCCCGTACCATTTCGCCGTGATCCAGCGGACCTGCGTGATCAACATCGTTGGGCTCTCGTCGAATCTGATCGGCGATGCGACGCCACGCCTCCGATCCTTCGCGAAAGCGACGGGCGGCGTTCGCACGCTTCGACCGCCGCTCCCTGCCGTCACGTGCACCTCGCAGTCGACGATG
The DNA here is from genome assembly GCA_046047595.1 of Planctomycetota bacterium. Classification (GTDB taxonomy): domain Bacteria; phylum Planctomycetota; class Phycisphaerae; order Phycisphaerales; family SM1A02; genus QWPT01. The sequence continues at coordinate 13,737 of JBJOHQ010000164.1, forward strand.
TTGACTGGACTTCCGCCAAGCGCGCACGGCATCGTCGGAAACGGTTGGCACGATCGTGCGCTCGGCGAGGTGCAGTTTTGGAAGCAGTCGAACCAGCTCGTGACCGGCGAGAAGGTCTGGGAAACCGCACGTCGGATCGCTCCCGAGTTTCGATGTGCAAATGCATTTTGGTGGTACGCGATGCACGCAACCACCGATTGCATGGTGACCCCTCGTCCTCAGTATCGCGCCGACGGCCGCAAGATTCCCGATTGCCTGACACGTCCGCCCGAACTTCGCGACGAACTTCAAAGGAAGTACGGTCAGTTTCCGTTGTTCAAGTTCTGGGGGCCAGCAGCGGACATCACGTCAACCGATTGGATCGCGCGTGCTGCGATCGATCTCCTCGGTGCCGATCGAGTGGAGTGCCTCGCTGGCAAACGCAACGATCTTCTGCTCGTCTATCTCCCGCATCTCGACTACGCCTTGCAAAAAGTAGGTCCGTCGCACGAGTCGATCCGCGACGAACTTCGAGAACTCGATCGCATCGTGGATGGTGTCCTCCAAGCGTGCGAACACTTTGGGTACCGGCCACTGATCGTGAGCGAGTACGGCATCGTTCCTGTGCGCGACGCTGTTTGGCTCAATCGCGTCCTCCGTGATGCCGGCTACCTCAAAGTACGAATAGAAGGTGAGCGTGAGCACCTCGATCTTGAGTCGAGCCGCGCCTTCGCCGTCGCCGATCATCAGGTCGCGCACATTTCAGTGCGCGATCCCGCAGACATCGCGGCGGTCGAAGAGATCGTCGCCAAAGTCGACGGCGTTGAACGCACACTCTCGGGCGACGCACGCCGTGCGGCAGGCCTCGACCATCCTCGCGCCGGCGATATCGTCTGCGTGAGCGCGGTTGATCGCTGGTTCGCCTACGGTTGGTGGTTCAACGATCGAGATGCGCCCGATTACGCGCGCACCGTCGACATCCATCGCAAGCCTGGCTACGACCCTTGCGAGTTGTTCCTCGATTCAAAGTTGTTCTGGCCAAAGGGACGCGCCATGCGGAAGTTGTTGCTGCGCAAGCTCGGCTTCCGCGCACTGCTCGATGTGATTCCACTCGATGCATCGCTCGTGCGAGGTTCGCACGGTCGCGTCGATGTCCCTCGCGGCTTCGATCCGATTCTGCTTGGGGAACTGCCCGATCCATTCCTCGAATCTGAGTTGCCAATGGCGTCTGTTCGCGATGCGATCCTCGCCAGTGCGCTCGGACGGTCACATCCGCGCGAGGTTGAGGCGCATCTCAGCGATGCCACGCGTTCAATCTTGCGAAGAGGCCGTTCCTAATGCGCGCCTTCTGGACGGTCGTTGTGTTGCTCGCTGCGGTCGGGTTGTGGTTTGTCTTCGTTCCGCGAGAGTCGAAGACGGCGACCGCTGTGCGAAGCAACGACGCGTTGCAGGTCGATCCATCAACCAGATCTGATGAGTCGACGGAGGCAGCACCCGAGGCAGCACGCGAGGCCGCCACCGAGGCCACCACTAAGGCCGCCACGAAGGCACATGCTGTTCAAGCCCAAACGAACACATCGACGTCGCGTGAAGCTGATGCGATCAACGACATGCCAACAGCTGTCGACGCGACCACGATCGCTCTGCCCGACTTCGATCTCCTCGGCGAGTCGGGCAAAGTCATCCAATCACCCAACGCGCCGAGCAAAACCGTTCGGATCGACACGCGTAACCCATCCGAAATCGTGCGGCGTATCGACGAACGCACTGTCGAACTCGATGGTCGCTATCGCGTCACGGGTAACGGAAGCGCCAACGATCCCTACGTCATTTCGTGGGAGTTGCTCACGTCAGCGTCCGAATTCATCGACCTCGCGCAAAACGCGCGCACGCCTCCGCCGTGGGTTCGGCTTCTCGACGGCACGTACGTGCAAATTTCGGGCTACTACTCAACCGCGGTGCGCGTGAGCGTCGCGAAGAACCTGCTGCTGACCCTCAACCGTTGGGACGGCTGTTGCATTGGTGTGCCGCCCACGCCCTTTGATGCCATCGACATCAACATGCGCAAGCCGCTCCCGATGGGTGGCATGCATCTCATTCGCTTTGGAACCTTCCGAGGACAGCTGCGCGTCGAACCCGTTGAGGCAGCGAGTTACTTGCTCGGCTTCTATCGCCTCGAAGATGCCACATTTGAGACGAAGTAGTTGCGTGGGATTCCGCGAGAACGCCGTCTCCGCAGGGTGTGGAAGGCCTGCCGAATATCCTCTCTTCGCCACTCGACCTCATCGACCGAGTCGTTCCACCCCCTGTTGCTACGCACCCCTTCGGAACCCAACCTGTGCCGTTCCTTGATCGCGTTGCAACGATCGCGTGATGACGATCACTTTGTGACGATCACTCTGTGTCGATTGGTTCGCGACGATTGGTTCGCGACGACACATCGAACATGCCGTTCGGAAGCGACTCTTCAGGGCGATTGGGCGACCGCCGCGCGCGAGGTGATTCTGCGAGCGTGCGGTGACGCGAATCTCGCAACGACCCGTCCTGCGACCGCCGAGGTTGCGGCGGACGCCGTCGCCATCGCGTCGCAACCGCGCTTTTTTTCTTCGGCATTGCG